>NZ_JBHWCL010000009.1:0-128762 GCF_042735125.1 Kitasatospora sp. NPDC059599
ACCGTCACCGCCGCCGAGGGCGCCTCGATCGCCGCCGAGCTGGCGCCGCACCGCGCCCGGATCGCCACCGGGCTGCTGGCCGGCTGACGAGGCCGGCCGGCAACGGAGCGCCGACCTCCCCGGCCCACCGGGAGAACCGTTGCGCACAGCCATAACCAACCTACACAGCGTGGTCCTTGCGGGAGTTGGAGGGTCGACGTTCGCGACGTGGCGTGAGCAGTACGTGGCCGGCAAGGAGTTGGAGCGCCGGATCGCCGGGGAGAAGTGGGAGCAGGAGAAGCGTTGGCGGGAGGAGGAGGACAGGGAGGCCGTTCAGACGGCCGTCGCGGCGAACACGGTCGGCCTGGCGGAGCACAACTCCGCGATGGTGATCGCCGCCGGTGTCTCCTACCTGACGCTGGTGAGCCACGAGGACACCTGGGCGTTCATCGCCAGGCAGGCGTTCGGTGTGTGGAGCCCTGCCTGGAGGTCGAGTGACTACTCCGGGGACGGCTGGTCAGGGCCGAACGCGAGCGTGCCAGCGACGCGCCGCCGACGTTATGCCAGGGAAAGCCCTTCGGAGGCTCCGCGAGTCGTAGGTGGCCACAGGAACACTTCTCCTGGCCGCCACTGCCGCCGTGATCGGCGGCCAGGACCGGTCAACACGCTCGAAATCGCGCGGCAACTCCTTGCGCTCGAACCGCCGGTCCCCAGCCGACGGACCGGCAGGGACGGCCGTAACTGTCCCCATAGCTGTCCGGATCGGCCCGGCCGCGCCGATCTGGCACCCGCTCAGCAGCCGGGGCGGGAGGCCGTGCGATGGACGGAGCCGTAGGCGCCGGGTGGCCTACCGTCCGGTCGGCGGCAGGACTCGGTGTGCCGACATGCTCGACACCTGCACGCAGCCGATGTGGTCGGCGCGCTCGCCGGCCACCGGGCGGGCCGACCACGTCTGCGGCCCCCGACGGGACACCAGGGGTTGCTGATGCTGTCCGGGGATCAGAGAAGGGTCACGGCCCCCTGGTAGTCCGAGATGTTTCCCGACTCGGTGACCTTGACCACGACGCCGAAGCCTCCGTTCGCCACCCCGCACCACTTCTCAGGGGTGTCGTAGGTGCGGTCGTAGTCGTTGTAGGAGATCCAGTCGTAGCTGGACCCCTCCGCGCCCGGGTACTGCCCGCACTGCGAGATGACCATGAACCACGCGCGCTCGTCCGTGTTCCCGCGCTGAAGCAGGTTGTAGGTCATCTGGAGGTAGTTCGCGTTGATCTCGTTGGCGCACATGGAGATCAGCGCACCGTGCGTGGTGCTGAGCGTGGTGCAGTGCTGCGCGGCCTGCGCCGGGCCTGCTCCGAGCCCGACGACGCCCGCGGCGGCCAGACCCGACGCCGCGCCCACCGAAGCGAGCCTCTTCACGATCGCCATGTCACCAGCTCCAGGTGTCGCCGACGCCGCCGACGGACGTGTTACCGCCCGATTCGGAGATCCAGCCGGTGGCCCAGGTGATCTGCGAAGCCGCACACACCACCTCGAAATTCTTCGACGGCTCGGAGTAGTCGTTCCCCGAGACATCGGTGTAGGTGCCCTTCCCGCAGCCCGGCGTGTAGAGCGTGAACCAGACGCGCTCGTCGGTGCTCCCCCGCCGGATGACGTCGTAGTGCAGCGTCACGTCCCACGGATTGACCCGGGACGCGCAGACGTTGATCCGCGCGCCGTTGTAGCTGTCGAGCTCCTGGCAGCCGCTGTAGGCTTGCGCGCTCGTCCCGGTCAAGCCCACCAGGCCGGCGGCGAGCAACCCGACGGTCGCTCCGCTCGCGGCCAGGCGCTTCGTGACTCGCATGGTTCTCCCGTCCGCCCCCGGCCCTCGGGGGCGCCACGGCGGAGTCTGGTGCAGCGGCCCCGAGCACGCATCATGTCCAGCACAAGAAGGAATCCTGCTTCCGGTTCCCCGCAGCGTCACAGACCGATGCCGTAAAGCGCGTTGTGCTCCTCATCCCACACGAACGCGACTACGAGACGACCGGAGCTTGCGCGCCCCAGTGGGTCAAGTACGCTCGCGCGCCGAACCTCCGGCGCCGAACCGGTGGCGGCCGACTTCGCGGGCGGTGTCGGTGACCGAGGTTCCGAGTGAACCGAGCCGATCGCCGATGAGCACGGCGGCGAGGCGGACGTCGACGGGTGGTCAGACGGCACCGCCCTGGTCGGGGGTGCCTCACCCGGCCGTTCCGGCTCCGGTGACCGGCCGCACCGTCGGGTCGCCGCCGGCCGACCGGGACCTCGCGGCGGAGGAACGCGCGGCCATCGAGGCCTTCCGCGGCACCGGGCGTCCCACCCCGGAGCGGGAACACGCGTCGGGTGCCGCCCGTGTGTTGGGCCGGATCCTCGGCTTCACCCCGGTCAGCCGCTGATCACGGACGCCTCCCCGGCGCGCACCGAACCGTGCTGCCCGTTGTGGCTGCGCGGGCCCACCGGCACGGTCGACGCCCTGCCGGTGTCACGGCCACCGAACGCCTCCGCCCCGCCGGACACCCCTGTACGGCGGCGGCGACGGACACCTGATCGTGGAGATCACCTCCGGCGGCGGCCACCACGCGCTCACCCGCCCCTCCTCTCGGGGCGGCGAGGACGGACGCCGGATTCGGGGCGGGCGCGTCGCAGCCGTCCACGGTGTGCGACTCGTCCGCCCCGCTGCTCCGTCCGACCAGCGGGCCAGGTCGGCGCCGTCGGTCGCCTGAGCGTGCCCCCGCGGCGGAGACCGTGCCGTGGTGCGAGGGGGTCGCCCGGCGGGGACCGGCGGGTGGGCTCACCGAGCGGGGTTCAGCGGCACAGGGTGCGCAGGGTGGTGAGGCAGTCGGCGGCCCGGCGTTGCGGGTCGGTGTCGGTGCCGGCCCAGGCGATCCGGGCGTCCGGCCGGATCAGGACCGCGGTGACGTCCCGCCAGATCGGATGCGCGGCCTCGGTGCGGACGGTGGCTGCCCGCTGCTCCAGGCCGCTCACGGAACACGGCGTCCGCGTCCCGTCGAGGTCCAGCAGCAGCAACCGGCCGTGATGCATCAGCGGGTGGGCGGTGGGTGCGTCGGGCGCGTCCAGGGCGAGGCCGGCCAGCCGTGTGCCGATCAGCGGGTGCGTGCCGGGTGCGGTGCCGGGTGCGGTGCCGGCGGTGCCGGCGGGGAGCGGGTCGTCGAAGCCGGCGATCCGACGGGCCCACTGCCGGTTGGTCCGCGGTTCGGCCAGCGCTGCGGACCAGACCTCGCGCAGCGCGATCTGCTCCGGGCTCGCTGCGGCGAACAGGGCGAGTTGCGCCCGGGTGTTGTCGATGACGGCGCGGGCGGCCGGCCGGCGCTCCGTGTCGTAGCTGTCGAGCAAACCGTCGGGGGCCCGGCCCTGGAGGGTGGCGGCCAGCTTCCAGCCCAGGTTGGTGGCGTCCTGGATGCCGAGGTTCATGCCCTGGCCACCGGCCGGGAAGAACATGTGCGCCGCGTCCCCCGCCACCAGCACCCGTCCGGCCCGGTACCGCGTGGCCTGGCGGGTGGCGTTGCCGTAGCGCGACAGCCAGCGGGGGTTGCGGATGCCGAGGTCCCGTCCCACGAGCGTGCGGGTCTGCTCGCGCACCTCCTCCAGGGTCAGCGGTTCGCCGACGCCGCGGTGCACGGTGGCGGTGGACAGGCCCGCCAGCCGGTGGACGCCGTCGCCGATCGGAGCCGCCAGGAACGAACCGGCCGGCCCGGTGGCGGCGAGCGGGGCGGTGGGCGGATCGTCGAGTTCGACGTCGGCGAGCCACCCGGTCATCGTGGTGTCCTGGCCGGGGAAGCCGATACCGGCCGCGTGGCGCACCGCGCTGCGGGTGCCGTCGCAGCCGACGACCCAGCGGGCCCGCACGGTCCGGTGGGTGCCGCCGGAGCGGATCACGGCCTCGACGGCGTCCGCGTCCTGGGTGAGGGAGACGACCTCCTCCCCGCGCAGCACCCGCGCACCCACGGCGATCGCGTGCTCCTCCAGGAGCTGTTCGGTGACGGACTGACCGAGCGCCAGCATGAACGGGTGCACCGCGCCGACCGTGGAGAAGTCGAGCCGGGTGGTCGCCGCGCCGAAGTGGCCGGTGGGGACCGGGGTGCCGCGTTCGATGAACCGCTGCGCGAGTCCGCGGGTGGCGAAGGTGTCCAGGGTGCCGGCCTGCATGCCGACAGCGCGCGACCGTCCGTCCGGTGCCGGTCTGCGTTCCACGACGGTCACCTCCACACCGTGCAGGCGCAACTCCGCGGCCAGCCAGAGCCCGACCGGGCCGGCCCCGGCGATGAGCACGTCGAGCATGACAACCACTCCCTCTCGGGGTTGGGACGATGGACGATGCGCCACGACGACGGCGCGCCCATGGGCTGGGCCCGGACGGCGTCGTGGCGTCGGGTGGACGACGTGGCTCAGCGGGCGCTGCCGAGGTTCCGGTCGCCGTCGGCGCCTTCGAGCATGAGGGTGGTCTCCTCGATGCGGCGGAAGCGGCCGTCGGGGGCGAACTCGGCGAAGAGGTAGACCTCGATGCGGACGGTGGATCCGTCGGTCTTGACGATGGTCATGGTGTGGCGGTCGGCGTAGCGGTCGCCGTCGGAGAGTTCGTCGTGGACCTCGACGGAGCCGTCGGCGACGACGGTGCGCAGGTGGGCGATGTGGTCGAGGAACTCGGTGCGGTCGGCCCACTCGCCGTCGGTGCGCTGGCGGTAGTCGGGGGCGAAGTGCCGGTCGGCGGCCTCGTCGAGGTCGAGCCCGGGGGTGAGCAGCAGGTCGGTCAGGGCGGCGCGTGCGTCGGTGCGGTTCATGGGATTCCTCCGGTTGCAGACAGTGCCCGCGCGGTGTGTGCGCGACGCGGGAAGTGCGTGCCTTGAGCACGCATTTACCGTAGCAGAAAAAGCGTGCGCGGCGCACGCTAATCCCGGGGGCGACGAACGGAGCGACGCCGGAGGCGACCGGGAAGGACACCGCCCACCCCTTCGGGCATCGGGGTGACGCCTGTGCACCCGGGGCAGGCTCGGGCCCGCGGTCGGCGGGGCGGACACCCCGGGACCGGAGCACGGCACACGGCGCGGCAGCGGGCCGCGGGCCCCCGGGAGGGACTTCGCCGGACGGGGCTGCGGCCGTCGTCACCGGGCCTGGCACAGCGCGTCCGGCAGGCCGACCACCGGTCAGGTGGGCGGCAGCTTGGTCGCGAAGACCCAGCGGTTGGCGGCCAGGCAGTCGTCCTGCTCCCGGCGCAGCGCGCGGGGATGGGAAAGGGCGTGATCGAACGGGGTGTGGACGCGGGTGTGCCAGCCGCGCCCGGCGAGGTCGGCGGCGGTATCGGGGCGGGGGCCGGCGGCGAAGAGGGCGAGCAGGTCCAGGCCGATCCGCTCCCGGGCCGCCGCATAGGTCGCACTGGCACGGACCGCGGTGTTCTCCAGGCCGAGCTTGGCCTCGTAGGCGAGGGTGCTGCCCGGGGCGCTGAAACCGTCGAGGGTGGCGATCAGGCGACGCTCGGCGACTGCCGCCAGGTAGAGCAGGAGGCCCTCGGCGAGCCAGGCGACCGGCTCGGCCGGGTCGAGTCCGGCGGTGGTCAGGGCGCGCGGCCAGTCGTCGTGCAGGTCGACGGCCACGGTGCGGCGGTCGACGGCGACGGTGTGGCGATCGGCGGCAACGGTGCGGCGATCGGCGGCCGGTTCCGCGCCGAGGGCGTCGAGGACCCGCTGCTTGTGGGCGAGCACCTCGGGCCGGTCCAGCTCCCACACCGTCGTACCCGGCGGCCACGGCAGCCGGTGGGCACGGGTATCCAGTCCCGCCCCGAGCAGGACCACCTGGCGCAGACCGGAGCGGGCCGAGGCCAGGAGGTGATCGTCCAGGACACGGGTGCGCAGCGCGAAGTAGGCGGCCAGCCGGCCCCAGAGCGGATCGGCCGGGGACACCTGGGCCGGGTGCAGCGGCCAGTCGGCACAGCCGGGATCGGCCCGCACGAAATGCTCCGCGTAGGGGTCACGGGCCACCGCATCCGGCCGGTGGTTCTCGATGGCCCGGGCGGCGGCGACGAGGAGTGCGGTCCGGCCGACGCCGGCCGTGATGCCCCGATCGGGGGTGGTGGGCGCGGTCATCGGCTGCCTGCCGGCGCTGCGGACGAGCCGGCCGCCGGCGGTGGCGCCGCGAAGGCGAGGTCGGAGAGCGTGGTGATGCGGGCGCCGTAGACGCGGGCCATGAAACGCAGGATGTCGGCGTCGGTGAGGTGCAGTGCGGTGGTGCAGTCGCGCAGCACCGTGAGGTGGAAGCCCCGCTGGAACGCGGTGCGGGCCGTGGAGTCCACGCACACGTCGGTGAACAGGCCGGCCAGCACCAGGTGTTCGATGCCGCGCCGCCGCAGGTGGGGCTCGAACTCGGGGTCCAGGAAGGCGTCGAAGCAGGCCCGTTTGGTGAACACGGCTTCGCCGGGCAGAGGGCTCACCGCGTGGAAGTCCGCGCCCCGGCTCCCTTCCAGGCACTTCGGCTGCTTGCCGAGCTCGGCGTCGCGTCGCCGCCAGGCGGCGCCCTGGTGAGCGGGGTCGCCGAGGAAGCGGACGAACAGCACCTCGATGCCCCGGGCCCGGGCGGCGTCGACCGCCGCGGCGCAGCGGGCGGCGGTGACGGTCAGGCGGGCCGGGTCGCCGGGATAGCGGGCCGCGGCCGTCGGCCCGGCGCAGAAGTCGTTCTGGAGGTCCACCACAACGAGCGCGGTGGCGGAGGTGCCGGTGCCGGTTCCGATGCCGGGATCCTCGGTGAGCGGCGCCGTGGGCCGGGGGGTGCTCACCGCGGGACCGCCGTGCCGGCAGTCGCGGGCCCGGCCGACGCGGGCCCGGCCGGGGCGGGCACAGCTGGCGCGGGCACGGCCGGGGCGGGCACGCCGGTGGGCGCGCCGAGTTCGGCCAGCAGCGCTTCGACCACCTCGGTCGTGGAGGCCTTCCCGTCGAGGTCCGGGGTGCGGACCCCGTGCGCGTGCACGGCCCTCAGGCCGGATTCCACCGCGGCCGTCGCTCCCGGGCAGGCCGCGTACCGCTCGGCGATCCGGGCGGCGGCCCGCACCGTGGCGACGGGGTTGACCAGATCACGGCCGGCCAGGTCGTCGGCGGAGCCATGGACGGTCTGGTACTCCGTCAGGCCGTTCAGATCCGGGTGGAGGTACACGTTCTCGGTGCACCGGTTCTCCTGCCGCTCGGAGCCGTACCGGTCGAGCAGCACGACGTGCATGATGTCCGCCCACTCGTTCCCGGCGACGAGCACGGTGCGGTCCCCGAGCCCGCGGGCGATCAGGTTGCGGTTCACCGTGTCCGGCTGGAACACGCCGATCCCCACTGCGAGTTCGGTGGACAGGCCCGCCGTCCAGTCGTCCAGCGCCCCGTCCAGGAGGTGGTACTTGTAGGCCATCAGCACCCGCGCCGGGCCTTCGTCCGGCCACTGCTCGCGGGCCGCGCGTACGGCGTGGCGCAGCACCTGCTCGGTGACGGCGCGGCTGAACTCCATCGTGCGCACCACCCGGCCCGGGGTGTGCCGGTTCTCACCGGTGTAGAAACCCTGTGCCTGGTCCCGGACCAGGAATAGCCTCGCCCCGTCCGCTGTCAGCGCCTCCGTCTTGACGGCGGCCAGCCGCTGCCGGACGAGGTAGAGCGACTGGGCGTTGACGGCGGTGCGGAACACCGCACGTACCCCCGCCGCTGCCTGCTCCCGGCAGAAACGCTCGTAGTGGGTGGCGTCCTGCTCGGTGAGCCGCGCGGCCTCCTCGGTACCGCCGGCTTCGGCGCGCAGCGAGGCGTAGGAGTGGTAGTACCGGGGCGAGCGGACCAGTTCGGCCTCCACACCGTGCAGCCGGGTGATCCGGTGCAGGACGCGCTCGAAGACGGCGGCGAGTTCGGGTCCGGTTCCCCGGCCGACGGCAAGGGCGATACGCGGAGCGTTCACGGGGGCTTCCTCGGGGGCTTCCTCGGGGGGCTTCCTCGGGGGCGGCGGATGGTGCCGGGCGTGGGTCAGGCCGGCAGCGAGACCAGTCGGTCGCCGGGGATCCCGCTCGCGCCGGGTGTGTAGTAGTCGCGGATGCCGTCGGCCCAGACAGCCACCGCGATCCGGTCACCGGCGTCCGGGCCGAACGCGTCGAAGAGCGCGTTGATGTTGGGCACGGCGAAGCCGATCGCGGTCATCAGGCCGAGGAAACGGGCCCGGTCGATCAGACCGTCGCCGTCCGGGTCACCGAGGGCGGCGAGCGCGTCGGCGAACTCGGCGGCGGTCGGAGCGAACCGCGTGGGGTCGAGGACGAAGCCCTCGAACTCCTCCGGGCTGATCACGCCGTCACCGTTGGTGTCCAGCCCCTGGACGAGCCCCTCCCAGTAGCGGCGGAGGCTGTCGGCGAACGCCTTCCGGGCGCCCTTTCCCGAGTCGGGGGCGGCGGCCAGCACCCGCTCGGTCATCAGCTCGAAGTCCTGGGCGTCGAGGACCCCGTTCCCGTTGGCGTCGAACAGCCGGAACACCAGTGCGGCCCGCTGCACGGCTTCGGTTCCCATCGGCGTGTGTCTCCTCACAGGTCGTGCGGGCCGGGACGGCCCCGGTCCGGCTCCGGCCGGGGCGAGCGGCCCCGGGCCGTCCTCCACCCTCGGCTGCACCGGGTCGGCTGACCGACCGATGGGGCCGATCTTCACTCGGAAGAGTGATCTATTCAGATGAGCTCACATTCGCTCCGCCTGCGGCGTACATGTGGCGCGTCCCAGGCGGGCTCCCTCGCGGCCCGGGCCCTGCACGTCTCCCGCCGACCGGGCGTCGACATCGTGGCCAACGGGCTGCTCAGGGCAGGAGCCGGCGGCCGGTTCACCGGCGGCCACCGGGTCGGCGCGGGCGACCCCGGGGAATCGGACGGCCGTGCGGCTGCCGTGGCCGCTCCCCCGTAACCGGCCGCACGCTCCACGGGACGTCCTGCTGCCCCGCCCGCCACGCAGCGGGCGCAGCGGGCGGGGTGGTGGCCCGGCTCAGTTGCCCTGGCCGGCGCTGCCCATCGGGCCGATCTTCACCGGCGAGCCGGTACCGTCGGTGACGGGCAGGGTAGCGGCGCCCGGCCAGGGGAGGGTGACCGACGTCGTCTCGTCCGGCGGGGTCACGACCAGCCCGGTGATCCGCACACCCGACCCTCCCGACGTGTTGGCCGGGTAGCTGATCCCGAAGAAGGTCGACTTCCCGGCCTTGAGGACGCCGGCGACGACCGGCTCACCGGACCGCTGGGCGGACAGTGACCCCGCGCCGGTCTTCAGGTCGACGCCCGCGTATCCGGAGATCGCGCAGTCGTGGCCGCTGCGGTTCTTCAGCTCGACCACGACCGTACGGTCCCGGTCACCGTCGATGGTGCGGTCCGCCGCCGTGATCGCCAGGTCGTCGGTCCGGCACTTGCCGCCCGCCGCGGAGGCGGCCCCGGGAGCCGTTCCCTTCGCACCGGGGGCAGCCGTCGCGCCGGCCACCGTCCCGCCGCCGCCCGCAGTCGTCCCGCCGCTCGGAGCCGTTGCCCCCGGGGCGGACCCGGTCGGCGCGGTGGACGCGGTCGGCGCGCCGGACGCGGCCCCGGAGGACACGGTCGGCGCGGACGACGGCTTGGCCTGGGCCGTGTCGGCGTCGTCGTTCTGACAAGCCGTGAGCGAAAGGCCCGCTGCAACGGCCAGGGCCGCGAAGGTGAGCTTGTGAACGCGCATCGTGACTTCCCCGGATTCGAGTGGCTGCGCCGGCCGCTCGGTGCGACCGGGTGTTACTGGTGAGCAGGACCGCCCGGCCGGACGAACCGTTCCGCCCGAACCTCCCTCAAGACACATCTGTGACACGAGCGTTCGCCCACGACGGGCACCGGCAGCACGCGCACCGCGCCGGTGCGCGCCGCAGGCCGGGCGGGACGGCGGTTCCCGCCGCCGTCCCGCACCCGCCCGCGCGCGCCGAACGCTGCGACAGATCCGTGACCGGCCCGATCTTGACCACCACCGCTCGGGCATGCGATCCGCCGTCGCCTCGTCGACGCCGCCGGAGAGCCCGTTCGCGCGCCGGTCACCCGTCGACGTGTCCGCGCGGCTCGAAGGCCTTCAGAGGATCCTCGCCGTCGGTCCACCAGACGCCGAGCCTCTGGCGGACCACGAGCCAGCCCTCCGCGTCCCGGCGGAACTCCCAGTCGTACGGGCCTCCCATGGAGTAGGGAGCGCCGGCACTCCCCGGTTCGGCGACGGCGACGAACCACATGTAACCGATGCCGCCGGCCCGATCGCCCTCGACGTCGACGTGCAGGTTGAGGATGTGGTGCTGCATGGCCGCGTAGGGCGCTTCCGCCTCCTCCACCGTCGCCCGGATCGCCTCCCTCCCGCGGATCGTCTCCCACGGCCCGAACTCCAGCTCCGCGTCCTCGGCCCAGCACGCGCTCCAGGTCTGCCAGTCCTTGCGGTCCAGCGCCCGCCAGCCGCGGATCATGAGGGTGCGCAACGCCTCCTTGTCCTCCAGGACCCGCAGTCTGCGGACCAGTTCATCGCGGTCGGCGGCGGTGTGCGGCATGTCGGCTCCTTCGCAGAGGGGGGTCACTGGGCGCTCGCGGCGGGACGGACGACGATCTCGTTGACGTCGACCCCGGACGGCTGGGACACGGCGTAGGCGATGGCCTGCGCGATCGCATCGGCCGGCAGCGCCACGGCGCGGTAGGCCGCCATGGCCTCCCGGGCGACGGGATCGCCGATGCCGTCGGCGAGTTCGGACTCGGTCACCCCCGGGGAGACCAGGGTGACCCGGATGTCCCCGGCGGACTCCTGGCGCAGACCTTCGGAGATCGCGCGCACGGCGAACTTGGTGGCGCAGTAGACGGCGGCGGTCGGGGAGACCTCGTACGCGCCGACCGAGGCGATGGTCACGAAGTGTCCCCCGCCCTGAAGGCGCATCAACGGCAGTGCGGCGGCGATGCCGTGCAGGACTCCCCGCACGTTCACGTCGATCATCCGGTCCCACTCGTCGGTCCTCAGGGCGGCGAGCGGCGAGAGCGGCATCACCCCGGCGTTGTTGACCACCACGTCCAAGCGGCCGTACCGCTCCCGGGCCGCGGAGACGAACGCCGCGACATCGGCCGCATCCGTCACGTCCAGCCGCCGGAACGCCGCGGTGCCGCCGGCGGCGTCGATCTCCCGAACCAGCGTGTCGAGGCGATCGGTGCGCCGCGCTCCGAGGAACACACGGTGGCCGTCGGCGGCGAGCCGGCGGGCGGTCGCCTCGCCGATCCCGCTGCTCGCTCCGGTGATCGCCACGACCTTGCCTGCGTCTGTCATGCCTGCTGCTCCCTCTCGCTGTGCGGATCGGTCCTGCTCGACCGAGTCTGGGCGGGACTGCGACCGCCGACCAGGACGCCCGTTGCCTGGGTGCACCGCACCCGGGCACCGCACCGCCGTCCCGGCCTAACCTGGCGACATGACCCACGACAACCGCCTCGGGGAGTACCTGCGCGCACGCAGGGCGGCCCTGCGACCACAGGACGTCGGCATCGCGAGCCACGGCAGGCGCAGGGTCGCCGGGCTGCGCCGCGAGGAGGTCGCCGTCCTGGCCGGAGTGAACGCCGACTACTACACCCGGCTGGAACAGGGGCGCGAACGCCACCCGTCGGCCCAGGTGCTCGACGCGCTCGGCCGCACCCTGCACCTGGGGCCCGACGCCCACGCACACCTGCACCGCCTGGCGGGGACCGCCCCGGCCGTCAAGCCCGCCCTCACCACGGACCGGGTCGGTCCTGCTCTCCGCCAGCTGGTGGACGGCTACCCGGGGGCGCCGGCGTTCGTCATCAACCGGACCCTGGACGTCCTGGCGACCAACGCCCTGGCCCGGGCCCTCCATTCCCCCTTCGAACGGGCGGACAACCTGGCGCGCATGGCCTTCCTCGACCCGGCGGGCCGCCGGTTCTACGCCCGCTGGAGCCACGCCGCGCAGGCCACCGTGGCCCACCTGCGCGAGGCGGCCGGCGTCGACCCGGACAACCCGCGGCTGCGGGAACTCACCTGCGGGCTCACCGAGTACAGCGCGGACTTCGCCCTCCTGTGGAACGCCCACGACGTGCGCGGCAAGACCCAGGACACCAAGCACCTGCTCCACCCCGACGTCGGGCCCCTGGAGCTCACCTACCAGACCTTCGACGTGCGCGCCGCTCCCGGCCAGCAACTCGTCGTCTACCAGGCGGAACCAGGCGGCCCCAGCGCCCAGGCCCTCAGCCTGCTCGGCTCGCTCCACGCGACCCCGGTCCGGCCGGCCCGGTAGCCGAACCCGGGCCGGGCACGGCGGCGTCAGCACCCGAACACGGCCGGCCCCAGGCCGCCGACCGCCCGGCACCCCGGCACCCCGGCACCCCGGCACCCCGGTGACAGATCGGCTCCTGAGCCGACACCCTCCACAGCTCGCGCCCTGACCGGACCGACGAAGTGGACACCTGACAGCCGGAGTCGGAACCGGTGACCACCGGGTGGCGGAGCGGCGCAGCGGCTCCCGCGGGGTGGCTTCCGCGGGACGTCGCCCGCCGCCCCGGGCCCTGACCTGACCTGACCGGACCGGACCGTCAACCGGACGGACCCGGGCCACATCCTCACCACCGGACCCAGACGACCCGCCCGGCCGCCTCGTCGCCCTGCCCGACCCTGACGGCCAAGGCGCCGAACGCGCCGCGTCCGACGGGCCCGACCGTTCCACGCGGCACCGACACCGACCGCACCGGCACGGAACCCCGGCTCAGCTCCGCTCCCCCGTCGGAACCGGCCGACCACTCAGGCCCAGGCCATCGGCGACCGCACGCGGATCGGTGCTGCCACGGAACACCGGAACAGGGCGAGCCGCAGGACCCGACGAGCCGGTCCCCGGCGCACCTGACAGCAGCCAAGCCCGTTCAGCGCGCCCGGACGTGGCCGGGGGGCAGGGGCGTCCTGCCGCATCATCCGGCGCTGTCCGCCCCGTTCACCTTGGCGCCTCGTCCGCGGAACGGACGGTGGCGGCTGCCCGTCGGCCGGACGAGAGCGGGCTTCCTCGCTGCCAGGTTCACGCCCTGGGGTCAGGGGCCGCCGGGCCATCGGGTACGGTCGCGGTCTCACGTCCGCTCAGGTCCGGTGACGGTCCCTCCGGATCGCCACCAAGAGAGCGGTGAGTCCCACCCAAACCGTGTACAACCCTAGGGAGCTTCCTCGTGCACCAACTCCTGCGCCGGAGCCTTCCGGCCCTCGCCGCCCTCGGCATAGCCGTCGGCGCTCCGCTGCTCACCGCCGGCACCGCCCAGGCCCACGCCGAGCACGGGTGCGGCGCCGTCGACGTCCAGTTCTCCGTCGACGGCGGCAAGGGCTGGATCTCCGACGGCCGGATGTCCCAGCCGCACGGCGTCATCCAGGTCCGCCTGGTCGGCGACGTCGCGGACGGCTGCGACTACCGGGTCTCGCTGGCCTCCTACGAAACCGAGGGCCCGACCTGGGCGACCTCGGGCAAGCAGACCTTCCTCGGCTGGGCGACCACCACCCTGCGCAGCGGGAACCGCCAGGCGACCCTGGACGTCTCCGCCCACCTGCCGAAGTGCTACGGCCAGATCGACCTGTACAACGGCGACAAGAAGTTCGACGGCGTCGCCAACCCCGCGCCGAGGTACCCGGACGGCCTCTTCCCGGACAACCTGATCTCGGCCTGGAACGGCGGCAAGGCCTGCGTGCCGACCCCGACCGGCACGCCGACCGTCCCCGTGCCGACCTCCTCGGCGTCACCCACGGCCACCGCGACCCCGCACCCGACCGGGACGCCCACTGCCACGACGACGCCTTCGGCCACCGCCACCGCGACGGCCACCACCTCGCCCTCCACCACCGCCAAGCCGTCGGTGCCGGCCACCGGGACCCCGTCCAGCGGCACCCCGTCGACCGCCCCGGTCGTTCCGGCGCCGTCCGCCCCGGCGGACACGACCGGTCCGGTCGGCAAGCCGACTGCCAATCCGGTCTCGACCACGCCGGCCAACACCCTGGCCAGCACGGGTGGCAACAGCAGCCAGATGATCGTCTACGGCGCTGGTGGCGCCGCGCTGCTCGCCGTCGGCGGGGGCGCGCTGGTGATCGCCCGCCGTCGGGGCGCCCGCCGCTGACGCGGCACCGCTGAGGTACCCAGGACGCCCGCGGTCCCCGGACCGCGGGCGTCCGTCGTCCGTTCACCCCCGGGAGTGGACGGGACGCTCCGGGACCGGCGCCGGTACTCCGTGGGCGTCATGCCGAGCGGGCGGCGGAACGCCCGCGCGAGCGTGTCGGTGGTCCCGAGCCCGCAGGCGCGTTCGAGCGTCCCGTCGGTGGTGCCCAGCCGGTTGCGGGCCCGGCCGGTTGCGGGCCCGTTCAACGCAGGCCGGCCAGGATGGGGCCGGCTCAACCCGGCCGCTCAGGGAAACGGCGTTCACCCTCATCGGGGACGTCCACCGGCCCCAGGGGCGGACTCCGCCCCTGCGGGCAGCCGTGCACGAGGACGACTCGGACGGCGCCGTCGGCCGTCCGCCGTTCGCACCGCCGGGGTCGGCGGCGCCAGCGGGCGCAGCGGCCCGCGGGTGGGTCCGGGTGCCCCCGGGTGGGGCCGTGGAGACAGGTGCCGAGCCGCGTTGGCAGTGGGGTGCGACAAGGGCCGCTGTCGTCGACTCCCGGCTGAGCCCACATCTGAGTACCCGTGCTCAGGTCTGCGGCACTGCACGCCGGTAGCGTCGTGATCAAGACCGCAGGCAGATCGCAAGCACGGGGGACGATGCAGATGCAGACCAGTGACCGCACCACGGCCCGCAGGTGGCCGGTCGTTCTCGGCACGCTGCTTCCCATCCTCCTGATCGGCACGGTCACGGTCGGGGCGTGGCTGTTCAACCACGGTCACGGCCCGGTCGCCAGGCACGACGATCCCGGGACGGACGCCGGGAAGGCCCGGGACAGCATCCAGAGCGCCCTCGAAGGCTCCGTGGGTGCCATCACCCCGCAGGTCGCGCACTCCGACGGCTGGTACTACGTGGTCCGCGACCCGGACCACTGGGACGGCGAGCCGACGCCGACCTCCACCGTCGACCGCATGTGGTCGGTCCAGACCCGGGTCGACCGGTCGAAGTACGAGGCCCTCGCCGACCAGCTCGCCCGGTACTGGACGGCACACGGCTACACCGTCGGCAAGTTCCGGAACTACATCGGCACCGACACCGACCCGTTCCCCACCGACGAACGCCAGATCTCCGCGACCTCACCCGACGGCGTCTTCCTCACCCTGGAGATGGACACCTCCAGGGTGAGTCTCCAAGCCTCCATGAGCGGAGTCCACTTCGCGGGCACCGAGGTGTACGGCATGAACCCCTCCCAGCCCGGCCAACGGCTGGACGACTACTGGCACCAGCTGAACGTGGTGCCCCCGACCACCGACGACCCGTACTGGTCGCACCACTGACGACCCGACCGAGGGATCGTGCCTCAGCCGGCGGTGGAGCCGAAGGGCGGGATGGTCCGGCGGACCAGGGAGGCCGTTTCCGCAGGAGCCGGCTTGATCCCGTTGCGCCCGATGGTCCCGCTCGTTGCCGCACTCACCGTGTTCCACGCAGGTGATGTCCCGGCGCGTGGGCGAGTGGAATCGGCCACGTGCGTTGGCGGAACAGGGGGCCTTGATGTCACGTTGCGCGGCGCCGGGGTGGCCGGTGCTCCCGCACGGACGGGCCCGGCTGACGGTGGGCGTGGTGGCGGGCGGCCCGGCGCCGTCCGTGATCGGCGGGGTCGCACCGGCCGCCTTCCCCGCACCGGCTCTCACCGCGATCGCGGCCTGACCAGTTGCTCTGCTGAGAGTGCTGCACAGCTTCGGCCGTTGACACCCCGGTGAGGCAGACTGCCCGCCATGACAACGGCTGATCACGACGTCCCGACCTCCTGGAGCCGCGTCGGCGCCTGGCTCACTGCGCACACCCGGCGAGGCCCGGCGAGGCCAGCGTCGGATGCCGCCCGCCTGGACGCGTTCGAGGCAGATCTCGGCCTGCCCCTGCCCGCCGACCTGCGGGCCTGGTGGCTGCTGCCCGACGTCATTGCGAGCCACTGGATTCCGGAGGCGTTCGCCCCGGTCTCGCTGGACGAGGCCCTGGAGACCCACGAGATCTGGCTCCTGGTCGCCGAGCAGGAAGGCGACTCGTTCGACGAGAACGGCCGGCCCGAGACGCGCTATGTGCGTGAGTTCATGCCGATTGCGCTGAGCCCCGGCGGCGACGGGCTGGTCGTCGACATGCGCCCCGGTGACACCCACGGCACGGTACTCCTCTGGGACCACGAGACCTGGACCCTGGACGTCCCCCAGTGGGCCTCGGTCACCTCAATGCTCCAAGACATCGCCCACGCGCTGGAGGCTGGCACGCCCGCGCTGCTGGGCCACGCAGCCCTCGGCGGCTCCCAGGAACCCAGCACCGCCACAATCGACGGCGCACTCGATCTCACCTGGCAATCCACCACTCCCAGCCGCTGATCAGACCCATCCCGCTTGGCGCTTGACCACGTGCGATGTCTGCGGTGGGCGGGGAGTTTCGGCGAGGCGGAACGCCCCAGGCGCCGGGGCGGAACTCACCAGTGGCCGGCGGGCCGGGCACCGGTATGACATGTGACTGCGATCGATAGATTGCGAATGCGAGCTGTAGTTTGCGAGCGGCGGTCCGGGCACCGGTCGAGTCACGCTGAGTGGTCGGCTCCGGAAGTCCTTCGGGGGTTGCTCCGGGGCCCTCGTCGTGGGGGCATCTGGTCAGATGTCGGGAGTGGTGAGGTAGTGCCGGCAGGCGTAGTCGGGGGCGTCTTCGGGGGTGCCGGCGAGTGGCACTGTGCGGTCGGCTAAGGGAAACGGAGCGGCGGCAACAGCGCCACCGCGCCCTGAACCGACCGCACAGTGACATCCCGAGCGTCCCATAGGATCCCTTGGTGATCACTGACCAGGGGAGATCGGCAATGAGGAACAAGTGGGGGATTCCGGCCGCCGCCATAGCCGTTGGCGTGCTCGCCACAGGCTGCGGATCCGACGGTGGCGACGAGAAGGACGCTCTGCCGAAGGTGGAGAAGCTTGCTGCCGACACCGGAGCACGGTACAAGGCAATCGGCGTGCCTGCACTGGACGGCATGACCTGCGACAGGGGCGATGGAGGATTCCACTTCGGCAGCGACTTGGACATGTCGGTCGCCGGTGAGGACGACCTGCCGCAAATCAAGCAGGACTCCAGGGAAGACACGGTCTCCTGCTTCGGCGCGACGCGCATCACCCTCAGCAAGGGCGGGATGCGGGCGACCGCGCCGAACCTCACCACCCGGACGACTTTGTATGAAAAGGTCGCGGACCCCGCCGCCTCGCTGGACAAGGTCTTCTCCCACACCATGGACCTGGAGAAGGGATACGGCCGGAACCCGGTGGGCGAGCCCAAGTACTCCACCACCAAAGACTTGGTGGTGAAGTGCCAGCAGAACGTCAGCGACACCTTCCCCATGACGACCTGCTTCTGGGCAAATTACGGAGCGATCGGCGTCGTCGACTTCTTCCCGCCGGACGGCAAGCACGTACCGATCGACGAAGCAGCCGCACAGACGCACAAGTTCGTCGTGGGTGCCCTCTCGACCACCGGCACGTCCTGACCCTTCGGAGAACCGCCAGGAGGCGTCCGAGCGCGTCACCCGGTATGCCCGCGAAGAGATGAAGCGCGCCGAACGGCTCGACGGCCGGCCTGCTCGATTCGGGCGCAGGAAGAGTCCTCGTTCCGCCTCGCCGCGTGATCAACCCCCGAAGGACTTACTGGCAGTGCTGAGGCGGCTTGTTCGTGCCGACGATCGCTTCGACACCGGCGCCGGCATCCCGCTACGGATCTGGTCCGGGCCCCGAACCGCACTCCCGCCGTGGTCTGGAGTGGGCTGGACCTGTGGGCCGAAAATGGCCTGTCTCCCCGCCAGGATCGGACCCTAGGCTCTCCAACCGTTGGCGCAGCCGCTGTTCACCGACACGGGGAAGGATCTTGCGTGATGCGCGGAATCGTCAAGGCTGCAACGGCAGTCGTGGTGACCCGGGGGGCGACCGCAGCCACGGCCGGCAGTGCTTCGGCTACCGGGGACGGGGAAACAGTGGAAGGCGCTTCTATGTGTGCGCGTCAAGTCAAGACCGCCCGTCCGTCGCTGCGTCGACTGGCCGCGGCCGTCGCGGCAATCGCCGCAGCCGGCGCGGTCACGGCCGTCCCGGCACAGGCCGCCAGCTGTTCCAATCGCATAGTGGCGGACAACCCCACGGACATCTACGACAAGGGGGCGTGGTCCGACCCGTGGACGCCTGCCCCGCGCCGGCTGGGGACGCTGTACCTGGGCTACTACACCGACTGCCGCCAGGTGTACGCCGAGTTCCACTGGAACCAGAACGGGAGCGTGGTGGACCTGAGCAACAAGGTGGGGTACATCCGCCTGGACGACGAGCACCCGTACGCCGACGGCTCCGGCTGGAGGTACGACCGGGCCTACAGCAACGCGAACTCGGGCTGGTGGACCTCGCAGCCTGTCCCCATCGACAACTACGGGGCGCCCAAGAAGTTCACGCCGGTTCTTGAGATCAACCACGGGTCGACCGCGTTGTGCAACGACTGGCGCATGCGGGGGAACTGGCACACCTTCTCCGATGGCGGGAACGGGAGCGGCGCGTGGGGGAACTGCGGTTTCTGACCGC
This sequence comes from Kitasatospora sp. NPDC059599, assembly GCF_042735125.1. NCBI lineage: Bacteria > Bacillati > Actinomycetota > Actinomycetes > Kitasatosporales > Streptomycetaceae > Kitasatospora > Kitasatospora sp. NPDC059599. Next base: position 18,688 of record NZ_JBHWCL010000009.1, read on the forward strand.
GCTGCCAACACGGCGATGCGACTGCAACCGGATCGGCGTCGGCGTTACCTGACCGGCCGCTTGCCTGTCCCAGCCGACGACGGGCCTGTCGACGCCGCGCCGCGCCCGCGAGGCAAGCCGGCCGCCCGCGTCGGCGACGCGGCGCATGCCAGCCAGGGACTCGGCGGTGCGGCCGGCTCTTCCGTCAGCAGCCCACTGTCCAGGACGGCGGTCAGACGTTCGGCGGTGCGGGCGCGGTGCTCGTGCTGCCGGCGGCTGATCCCGGTCAGCCGCTCGGCCAGCACGTCGGCCGGGGTGTTCGCACCCTGGCCGGCACCCGCTGCGGGTTCGGGTGGGGCGATCGGCTCCGCCCTGCTTGCGACCTGCCGACAGCCCGATTCGTCACCGATGGTCACCGTCCCTGGGCGTCGCCTCACAAAGTAACGCTCGAACGGCTCGCAGACCACAAGTCGTAACCTCTGGTCGTAGAGTGCTGGCTCGCGAACTATCCCTTGGAGTCACATGACACTGCCTTGGCTGTGAACCGCTCCCGCCTGGGGAGATGGCCGGTCGATGACACAGCCCCTCCAGGTATGACACGGGCGGGTGCCGGGTTCGGGCGGCGGCCGGCGGGCGGGGGAAGGGAGCGGCGGCACGTGGAGCCGGCCGTCCCGGTCGGCGAGGCCGAGGCGCGGCGGCTGACCGGCACGCTGCGCGAGTCGGTGGAACCGGTGCGCACCGCGCCCTGGTGCGGGCCGGGCGGGTGCGCGGGCAGACGGCTCCGGTTTCGTACCGCCGCTCTACCGCTCGTAGACCATCTCGGGGAAGCGCGTCGACGGGGCGTCCAGGAGGTGGTCGTCCTGGCCGCGCAGCCAGCGGTCGAAGAAGGAGGCGACGTAGCTGCGGGTGGCCTGCTCGGCGCGGTCGGGTCGGACGTCGCCGACGTCCTCGGCCAGCTTCTGCGGGCTGATCGCGCCCTGCCGGGCCAGCTGCGGGAGCAGGGACTGCGCGTCGGTGTACGACCCGTGCCGGGAGCCGGTGAGGGTCACGTCGGCGTGCCAGCCGGTGCTGTGCTGCCACAGGGCGTCCCAGCCGGGCTGGCGGTGGTAGCTGCCGGAGTCGGACTCCTGGGTGCCCATGAGCAGGAACGGCCTGGTCAGGCCGTCCTCGGCGACGGTGGGCAGGGACGGGTGGGCGTCGGTGCCGTCCGGGCCGGGGAAGTGCAGCTGGCCGTCCAGGTTGACGCCGGCCTTGAGGCGCGGATCGTCGTGCATGGTCTGCAGGGCCGTGGAGCCGCCCCCGGAGTGGCCGACCATACCGATCCGGTCGAGGTCGAGGGAGGCGGCGAGGCCGGCCGGCAGCTGCGCGTCCTGGCGCAGCCCGGCGAGCCGGTCCAGGACGAAGCGGGTGTCGTCGACCCGGGCCTGCAGGATCTTGCGCAGGAAGGCGCCCGTGTCGAGGCCGGGCTGGGCGAACAGCGCGGGCAGGACGGAGGTGGCGAGGTCCCCGTCGGGGAAGGCGACCTCGGAGGCGTCGTAGGTGTGGTCGACGGTGACGACGACGTAGCCGCGCGAGGCGAGGTCCTCCACCAGGGCGGTGCCCCAGGTCCGTGGGTCGCCGAAGCCCGCCGAGTACAGCACGACGGGTCGTTTGCCGCCGGGCCGGGCGGGCGCGTCGGGGCGGGCGTGGGTGCGGATGCCTGCCCAGTCGGTGCGGCCGGGCTCGACGTGGTTGTCGCTCTGGGTGACGCCGTCGGCGCTGCCGAAGTGGTCGGCGGCGGCGGGGAGCATGTACGGCGCGCGGTCGTCGCCGGTGGCGGGCCGGGTGGTCGGGTACCAGAGGCTGATCATCAGCTTGCGGTGCTGTCCGGGTTTCCAGGGGTCGTCCCGGTGGTCGTCCGTGAGCTGCAGAGACGTCGTGCCGATCGGGTACGGACCAGTGGGCTGCGGCAGCCAGGCCCTGGCCTGCTGCTCGGCGCCCCGTCCCGGCGCCGCCACCGCCGCCACCGCCGCGCCCGGTGCGCCGATCACGCCCAGTGTCGCCGTCGCCGCCAGCAGTGCCGCCGCCACGGCCCGTCCTCGCCTGTTCATCGCCGTTCCCCTCGTTCGGTTCCGTGTCCGCCTCGGACAGGGGCGACGGTACGGGCGGGGAGGGGCGGAAACCGTCATACCGGGGTGCCAAGTCCCGCTGTAGTACCCCGGTATGACGGCGTTCGGCGCTACCGGTACCTCCTCACCGCAGCCTGACCCGTTGCTTCCGGCCCGCGTCGTCGACGGTCCCGACGGCCGGCCCCTCCACTGCCGGATGGGGCAGACCGCCCGTCAGGACAGCGCCTGATCGAACCCGCTGCAGTGGACCACCAGGCCGGATGGGAGGATCTTGCCGATCATTCCGGTGCAAGGAGACATAGTGGACGACCGCTCGAAGCATGACCACTCCGGTTGGGAGGGGGTCGTACGCGCGGCCCGCGAACGCGCCCGCAGTCGGCAGGCTCTCATGGTCGAACGCTTCGGACTGTCGGGCGACGTGCAGTACCAGTGGTCGATGGACGACGCGCAGATCACGTGGTCGCGCTCCGGGACGGTGTTCCTCACCGGTCGACTCACGCTGATCGGCAGCGTCAGCGTCCCCCAGCAGTCCTGGCTGTGGTCATGGGCGAACGAGTCGCTTCCGCCCGCAGTCCTGGGCGACATCGAGCAGGTCCGGCAGTTCGGCGAGGAGAACGGCTACCCCGTCCTGCCGTGGCCGGGCTTCGACTACCACCCCGAACTCGTCGCCGAGGCCCGGATGGTCGCAGCATCCGTGCTCGACGCCGAAGGGCTCTGGGCGGAGTCCACCGATGACCTGCAACTCCACTTCCTGGTCCATGACTTGACGCTCACCGCTGCATGACGGCGATGGGTGCCCAAGCACCCTCCCGGAGCGTCCTTCCCCTCCGCCGGAGACTCCGCACCATGCCCGGTGACATCATGAACGCATGGAGACGATGGGCTTGCTGGACGCTCTGACCCGATTCGGCGCGACCGCGGACCTCGGGGGCCTGCGGCCGCTCGGGGCGTTCCCGGTCGCCGCTCTCGGAGAGCCCCAGCAGTCGGGCCGCCAAGCCGATCACCTGCCGTGGCCGCAGTGGTTCCAGTACGGGTGCATGTCGGCCGACGTCTGCCGGTGCCTGATCGTCAACAAGGTCTCGGTCCGCACGTGGTACGACACCGTCACCCTCCCCACCGGTGAGCCCGGTACGTACCGCGACTTCCCGGGCCCACCCGGCTTCCCGGACCTGGCCGCCGCCTTCGCCGCCGCCGGCGTGCCCTGGGAACGGCGCCGCGAGGCACACTCCCTCCCGCAGTTCACCATGCGGAGCACCATTGCCGAACTCCCCGGCGTGACAGTCGACTTCATCTTCACCATCGACGACGATCCGGACCTTCCGACGCTGTACAGCGCCCACGCGACCGACCACACCCACCTCTGCCCCGAAGGACCGTGACTCGCCGGCGGCCCGGGCCCGGACACGACGGCGGACCCGGACCCCGCCCCCGGGCTCCGGCCCGCCCCGGGGCCACGACCGGACACACTCCGGGCGGCCACGGCCCGGCGGCGTGACCCACCACAGGCGCTCGGGTCAGGACGCTGCCGGGCGGACGGGCAGTGCGAACCGGACCTTGGACCGGGCCCGGGCCCCCGCCCGCCGGTAGAAGCGGATCGCGTCGGTGTTCCAGTCGGGCGTCTGCCACTGCACCTGCTCGACACCGAGGGCAGCCGCCGCGTCCTTCACGGCGTCCAGCAAGGCCCGCCCCCAGCCCTCCCCCCGATGCCGCTCGGAGACGAACAGGCAGTCCAGATGGACGAATTCGGCCGCCTGCCAGGTGGAGAACTCCCGGGCGAAGGTGGCGTAGCCGATCAGCTCACCACCCCGGTCGGCCACCAGGCACCACGCTCTCGGATGTGCCGCCCCTGCCGGGAACAGCACCGGCGCCAGGCGGGCGGCGAGGTCGGCGGGCACCGGCCCGGCGGCGCGTTCGAACTCGGCGTGGGCCGCGCACAGGCGGGCGATCGCGGGCAGGTCGGCCGCGGTGGCCGGGCGGATCGCGCCGCCCGGCCGCACGGTGTCGCTCAGCATGCGCAGGAGATGCCCGAACGCGGGGCGGTCAGGTCGTCGACGGGACGCTGCTCGGTGCCGGTGGCGCAGTCGTAGGCGAAGCCCTCGCGCACCCAGTACTCGAAGCCGCCCAGCATCTCCTTCACCCGGTACCCGAGCCGGGCGAAAGCCAGCGCCGCACGGGTCGCCCCGTTGCAGCCGGGACCCCAGCAGTACGTCACCACCGTCAAGGCCGGGTCGATCAACCGCGGCGCCAGCTCCGCGATCCGCGCGGTCGGGATGTGCACGGCACCGGGGATACGGCCCTGGTCCCACGCGACCTCGCTACGGGTGTCCACCACCACGACACCCGACACACCGGACGCCAGATCGGCGTGGACATCCGACACATCCGCCTCGAACGCCAGACGGGCAGCGAAATGTGCGGCGGCCTCGGCCGGGAGGGCGGCGGGCACACCCAGCACAGCGCTGGAGATCTCGTCGGAAACGGTGGCAGTCATGGGGCGCCTCTTGTTCTTGCTGGTCAGGATGGGGACGGTCGGCCGAGCCCGGGCTTCCCCGGCCGGCGATGACTCCATCCTCCGGCCGCCGACCCCCACCCCACGAGTGGCGTAAACGCCCAAGACCGCCAAGATCCCGCCAACCGTCCGAAGGATCCGCACCCGGCCCGGCTCCACCGGACGAGGACCGGCCTCGCCCGGTGGTGCCCGACCAAGGACCCCCGGAACGGTGGCACCGTCCGGCGGCCGCGGAAGAGGGCGGTCTCTCGATCCGGATGGCGCCCCCGGCCCAGGGCAGTGCTCGCCCGCGTTGCCGTGCCGCAGCCGGTGGCGGACCGTCGGTGGGGCGGATCCTATGGTGAACCACCTCGGAGCGGAGGGAGTTCGGGCAAGGCTCCTCGTGGCACGCCCCTGCCTGCGACCATGGGGGCCATGCCGCAGGATGCCCCGGACCCGCCGCCGACCTCCTCCGTGGAGAGCTTCGTGGAGAACCTCGTCACCGACGGGGCCACCGTCAACGGCCCGGTACTGCAGACCGGAACCGTGCACGGCGGAGTGCACGTGCACTCGGCCGCGCGGCCGGTGCGGCCTGCGGGCGCCGAGACGGTGGACGTCCTGATCGAGTACTTCGAGCCGGGTCAGTGGCTGGTGATCCCCGCGTGCGCGGCGCTGGACGACCCACCGGTGCTGTTGCCGGGACAGCGCCCGGGCGAGGAGGACGTGGCCGACTGGGCACGCGGGCACGGCGGCGTGGACTTCGCGACCACCGAGCTGTCCGTCACCGTGACCAACCGCTCCGACACCCACCTCACGCTGCGCGACCTGCGGGCACAGGTCGTCGACCGGGCCGAGGCGCTCACCGGGGCACTGGTCTCCCGGCTCCCGCAAGGCGTCAGCGGCGTACCCGAGCTGGAACTCGACCTCGAACAGGAACGTCCGGCGCTCTGGGAGGTGGACGAGCTCACCCGCCGACGTGTCGGTGCCCGCCCGTTCCTCGACCGCACCCACGTACGGCTGGCCCCGGACGAGTCCCAACGCTTCATCATCACCGCGCAGATCCGCCGTACCTGCTGCACCTGGCAGCTCGTCCTGGTCTTCCGCGCCGACGACGGCGCCGAGTTCACCGTCCGCCCGGCGCAAAGCTTCCGGACCAGCGGGCTACCGGTGACCGGGCTCGCCCCCGTCCTGCGTTGGGCGTGGTTCGAGGATCCGCCGCGGTTCTGGCAGGACCAGGCCCGGCTGGGATGGTGCAATCCCGGCAACCCCTGCCCTGACCTCCCCGTGGCCGCAAGGGAGTTACGTAAGCGGGCCGGGCGCTTCGGCCCGCATCTGACGCACTTTCTCAGCACCGGCACCACGGGCCCGGAGCAACAGCTCCGGCTGGCCGCAGCACTGCCCGCGGTGCGACTGGCCGCCGACATCCTCACGGCCGACCGCAAGAAGCGGCACACCGAGGCCGACCGCCTGCGCGCAGACCTGCGGCAGCGGTTTCCGCGCCCGATCGCGGCACAGGCCTACGTGGCCGCCCTGCTCGCAGCGGGCCTCACCCGCGGGATCCCGCCCGGCCACCACGAGCAACTCACCGCCTACCTCACCGCCACCCCCGCCGCCGAGGTCCTGCGGCCGATGCTGGCCGCCATCGCGCGCCGTTGAAGGACGTGGTTCTCGCAGACCGGGCCGGCGATCGACTCGACGACGGCGACGGCAGCGGCGACGGCAACGGCAACGGCAACGGCAACGGCGTCCGACGCAGGTGCTGATGTGGTGGAGGTCGTGGCAGGGAGCAGGCCGGCGACTTGCCAGAGCGTCAAACGCACTTGACGCTTGATCCGGTGAGCCACCAACGAGACGAAGACGTCCAGCGGATCAGCACCGCTCGGCAGCACACCGCACTCGCCCACCCCCTGCGCCAGCGCCTGCTCTTCGCCCTGAGCAGCCGGCCGTCGACGATCAGCCGGCTCGCCGCGCAGCTGGGAGTGAACAAGGGCAGCGTCTCCCACCACCTCAGGGTGCTGTGCGAGGCGGGGCTGGTCCAGGACGCGGGAACGCGACGGGTACGCGGCGGCACCGAGAAGTACTACCGGCGGGCCGCCGAGCGGCTCCTCGTCGCCGAACCGCAGGCCGAGGGCACCGCCGCGCTACTCGGCGCCGTCGCGCAGGAGTTGGACCGCTCCCCCGCCGACCACCTCCTGGCGCTGCGCCACCTCCGGCTCAGCCCGGCCAAGGCGGCGCGGCTCGCCGAGGCGCTGGCCGGGCTGGTCGACGAGACGGAGGAGGACCCGGAGGGCGAGCCGGTGCACGGCCTCCTGGTGACGCTCTACCAGCAGGCCGGGGCCTGAGCGCCGGTCTGCTGGAGACCGTGTTGCGGGCCGGCTGCCCGGCACACGCCCGCGCGCACCACCAGGACGGGTCGGCCACGGCCTGGTGGTGTGCCGTCTGCTGGTCCGCCCCCGAGCGGGCGCCCGGGGCGGCCGGTGAACCGCGGCGCGACCGGCGTGGTCGCGTGGCAGATGGTGCCCTGGTGCCGCGCCGGGTCGTCCGGGGCGTTGAGCGCCTGCCCGGTCGGTCGCCGCATCGGCGGCGTCGCGGTTCCGGCTCCCCGCGCGGGGGTTCAGCAGTGTTCGAAGCCGGTCACCAGGGCCCGCAGGCCCGTGTCGAACCACCGCTGGTAGTAGGCGAGCGCGTCAGGATCCTGTCCGTCCTCGTCGCCGTCGGTGTCGTCGGCGCCCGGGTGTGTTCCGACCTGGGCCAGGGCGTGGCCCAGCGTGTAGACCCCGACGGACTGGATGCGGATCAGCGCCTCGTCCTGGTCGACGCCGGCGGAGGTGAAGCGTTCCAGCAGCACGGCCAGGAGCGGGACGGCCGTGTCGGGGTCGACCGGGTGGGTGGCCAGCAGGGGCACCGCGTTCGGGTGTTCGAGCAGCATGCGGCGGTAGGCGACCGCGAATCCGGTCAGTGCCTCGGTCCAGGTCGGCCCGGCGTCCAGATCGGCCAGCGCGGTGGCGAACAGGTGGTTGACCACCGTGGACAGGATGGCGTCACGGCCCGGGAGGTGACGGTAGAGCGACATCGCCGCCACCCCGAGGTGCGCGCCGATCCGGCGCATCGTCAGCGCCTCCAGCCCCTCGCGGTCGAGCACCTCGATCGCCGCGGCGGTGATCTGCTCGGCGCTGATCTGCGCGGGGCGGCCTCCCCGGCCGGGTCGTGATACCTGGTTCATGCCCTCAGCGTGACAGAGTCACCCGGCCAGGGTGACGGCCAGGGTGCCGCCCGTCATCGCCAGGGTGAGGACACCGACCACCATGTGCTGGACGTCGGGCACCACTGCGTGCCCCTGCACGGGCAGGACCTTCAGTGTGCGGGCGTAGTCCCGGGCGTAGGACTCCCGCTGCGCCGCCGTGCTGATCCCGGCGTAGGGCAGCCACCAGCTGGTCACGTGACCGACCAGGACCAGCAGGCACAGCACCAGGGCGGCGATCCGCGAAGCCTGGTGGTCCAGCGCTATGCCGCCGGCGATGAGCAGCGGGATCGGGTAGTTGACGGCGGCGTCGCCGAGTCTCTCGCGGCGGTTGTCCCCTCTCAGGTCGTTGAGCGGGAACATCGGCACCCACTCGGTGAGCATCAGCCAGGCCAGCCAGATCAGCGGCATCGTGACGGCGATGGTGTGCATGGAGCATTCCCCTTCGGGGTGAAGGTCGGTCGCGTTTGAGTACAGCGTAAGCTTACGCGGTAAGCATACATGCGGGGATCGTCGTCCACACCCAGACCACTGACTCGCAGCGCTCCCCCACCTCCCCCACCTCCCCGCGCCACCGTCAGCAGGGGCCGGTGACAGCAGTTGGCCCCGGTGGCAACGGACCGCGGATTCGCCGACCACAGCGGCGGGCACAGCTGGACGGCGGCTCCCGGCAGCAGCGCTGGACGGCCTGCCGCCGCACTGCGGCCGGGGCGCTCACGCCGCGCTCGGCACCGCGAGGCCGGGACACGGGGCGGCCGTTTCGCCCGCGCTCAGGATCATCGGCGGGTCTCTTCGCCCGGGCGGTGGCGCCAACCTGCCCTCATCGCGGGGCGGCTACGCTTCCTCGGGCCCGTCCTGGTTCACGACGGGCTGGCCGAGCGGCACGGAAGGCAGGACGGTGGAACCACTCATAGCCGCGGTGCGGAGCGGGAACGCAGCTGCGGTGCACGCGTTGCTGCGAGCAGGCGCCGACCCCGACAGTGCCGACGAGCACGGCACCCCGGCCTTGTGCCTGGCAGTGAACGCCTTCGATCTCCCGATGGCAGAGGCCCTCCTCGAAGCATCCGCGCGTCCGGACCGTACGGACGCCGTCGGCAGCACCCCGCTGCTTCGCGCGATCGAGCTGGGCGCCTACCACATCACGAACATGCTCGTCAGCCGTGGCGCCCACATGTGGATCAAGGACGCCGAAGGACGCGACGCCCTGGCACTGGCCCGGTACTGGCACGAGACGGACGTCGTGGCCGAGTTCGGTCGCAGAACCGGCCGGCGGGGGCCGGTCGATCGCAGAACCGTCTCGTCCGACGACGGGAACTGCGAGCAACTGTCCCTGGGCGGCCTGACCGTGAGAACCGGGCACGCCGCGATACTCACCGAGCTGGAGCGGTCGTACGGCATCGCGACGTCCTTCCGGGAACTGCTCTCCCGTGCGCTGGCCGAGCCCGACGTCGACCACGTGGTGTGGTGGGCGACGACCTCCGCGCTCTCGGAACGTCACGGCCCCACCACCTGGAACGCGGCCGCTGCCCTGCGCGACCGGTCCGACTCGCTGGAGCGCTACTTCGGCGCGGAGGTCATCCGCCTGATCAACCTCTTCGACGAGAGCGACGATGCGCCGTTCGACGAACCACTCGTCGACCTCTTCCTGCCCTGGGTGACGAGCGAGCCGGACCCCCGGGTCGCCCGGTCGCTCACCGCGGGACTGGCCGACTGCCAGGACCCGCGTCGCGAGGAGCCGCTCACCGCGCTCACCCGTCACGTCGACAGCGGAGTCCGGCACACGGCACTGTCGGGGCTGCACCGTCCGATCGAACGGGGTGACGACGAAGCCCTGTCCGCAGCCGTGGAACGCACGACGGACGAGGACGCGGCGGTACGCAGGCAGGCGTGCCGAGCCCTCGCCTCCGCCCCCACGCACGATCGGGGCGCCACGGACGCACTCGCCGCCTGTCTCACCGACCCGGACGAGGACGTGCGTGTGGAGGCAGCCGTACGGCTCGCGCTACGGGACGATCCACGAGGCGACGAGATCCTGGACGAACTCCCGCCCGCCGCCGAGGATTCCCCCCACTACTGGCTGCTCTACGAGGTGGCCCGACACCGTCACGGCTGACGCCCGGAGCAGCGGTGGCCGCGCGAGCACCCCGCCGTACGACAGCCCCCCGGGCCCGGGTCGGCGGTCCAGGACGGGCCAGGGTCATGCGGACATGAGGGCGGGCGGTCGTCGTCGCCGCCGGGCCGGGCGCAGCAGCTGGAGTGCCGCCGGCGCGACAGCCTGTCAGGGGTGTCGGGCCTCCGTGATCCGCTGGTCGCCCGGCCGTCATCCGTCCGCCGTCAGTGGCCCCTCCCCGGGCAGCTCGGCCAGCCGTTCCGCCTGCACCTCCGGCCGCTTGCTGTCCCACAGCAGCTCCCACACCTTGAACACGCAGTGGTAGTCGCGCATGCTCCCCTGCGCGATGAGCAGGTAGGTGTCGCCGTCACGGAGCAGCGTCCGCCGCCGGCTGTTGAAGGGGTGCTGCGGGGTGTAGGAGGGGACGAGCCGCTTCAGCTCCTCGACCGCCTCCTGGCGGGTTCCCTCGACCTCGGCGAGCACCTTGCTCCCCCAGATCCGATCCTGGCCCATGCCCACCGTCTCCTCGACGACCAGCGCCCAACGTGCCATGTTCCGCCCCCGTTTCTTCCCGCCCGGTCTGCTTCCGCGAATCCCTGCACACCGTCGGACGTTCCGTCGTCCACACCCGTTCCCGCCCGCCCACCCGCTGTCCGGCCCGGGTGTGGAGGATGTGCCGGTGCTCCGCCGAGGGTACAAGGAGCCTCACCGACCAAGCCGACCCCGGGCCGCGCTGCGGGCGCGCGACGCGGGGCCCGGGGCCGGGCGCGAGAGTGAGGGTGAGGGTGAGGGCTGAGTCGGCGGCGCCCGTGCGGCTGAAGTCTCGCCTGATCAGCCGGATCGCCCCGGCCCGCCGGGCCAGCCGGGCTGTGTCGCGTGCGGGCACAGCGCGAACAGCCACGGCCCCCGCGGCAGTTGCAGCGAGATCGAGTACGAGGGCTCGGACCGCTACGACGGTGGCGGCAACCGGATCGTCACCCGGAGGACGCAGCGCAGCTACGCACGCCGACGAAGACGGCGGCGGCTCTGCATCCGAACGCCCGAACCCGGCCGCTCGGGCTCGACCCGTACCTGCCCTCCGCCTTCGGCCGGCCCGTGACGTGTGGATAATGGATCTTGGTCGGCGGTCTGGCAGGATCCTCGCGAGAGACCTGCGGAGCCGCCCCGGAGCACGCGGGGGCGTCGGTGCGATTTGGTCTGTTGGGCAACCTCACTATCCAGGACGACTCGGGCGCAGCCCTGACACTGCGCTCACCCAAGGGCCGGGCGCTGCTGGCAGCGCTGCTGCTGGAGCCGAACCGGCCGGTTTCACGTGACCGGCTGCTGGGCGCCCTGTGGGGGGAGCGGCCGCCGGCGACCGCCGTGCACGCCCTGAACAATCAGATCGCCCGGCTGCGCCTCTTCCTCGGACCGGACGGCGGGGACCGTGTGCGCACCGTCCCGCCGGGATACCTGCTGCGGATCGACGAGAGTGAACTGGACACGGAGGACTTCACCGGCCGGCTTGCCGCCGCCGACGCCTCCCGCGACCGGGGCGACTGGCTCGGCGTCAGCGAGCACACCGCGGCCGCACTGGCCCTGTGGCGCGGCTCACCGCTCGACGACCTGCCGACACTCGCCGAACAGGAGCTTCCCTACGTCCACGCCTTGCAGGAGGCACAGCTCCAGGCCACCGAGTGGTACTTCGAGGCAGAGCTGCGTCTTGGACGGCACCAGAGCGCGATCTTCGAACTCACCCGCTGGACCGCTCGGCACCCCCTGCATGAGGCGTTCCACGTGCAGTTGGTCACCGCGCTCTACCGGAGCGGACGCCAGGCAGACGCCCTGGCCGCCTTCGAGGACATCCGAACCCTGCTGAGGGAGGAACTCGGAGTCGATCCCGGACCGGCTCTACGCGCCGTACACCGACAGGTCCTCCGCGCCGACGCCGACCTCCTCTGGCGATCCGAGTCCGTCCACCCCGTCTCCGTCGGCACCGGGAGGAGCAGGGCCGACGCCACGGCCGCAGGTGAGGTCGAGTCGGCACCGCTCGACTCCTCCGTGCCCTCGCGGACGGCGCGGACACGACCGGTTCCCGCCCAACTTCCCGCCGACACGTGCGACTTCACCGGCAGAACAGAAGAGTTGGACGCCCTGACCGACCGTCTGGCGTCGGCCGCGGCCGGCGGCACTCCCGCCCTCCTGGTCGTTGCCGGGATGGGGGGAGTCGGCAAGACGACCCTCGCCGTCCACGCCGCCCACCGGGTGCGGAACCTGTTCCCCGACGGTCAGCTGTACGTGGATCTGCGCGGCTTCGGATCCGGCGAGCCTCGCGAGCCGCACGACATTCTGGCCGGCTTCCTCACCGACCTCAGCCACACCGACGACACCGATGCCCCGCGCCGGCCGCTTCCCGAACACACCGACGACCGCGCCGCCCTGCTGCGGACCGTCCTTGCCGACCGTCGCGTACTGCTGTTCCTCGACAACGCACGTGACGCTGCCCAGGTGCTGCCGCTGCTGCCCGGCAGCGGATCGTGTGCGGTGGTCGTCACCAGCCGCACGGTGCTCGCCGACCTGCCCGGAGCGGTCCAGAGCACCCTGGGCCCCATGGACATCGAGGAGCAGCGCTCACTCCTGTCCGCGCTGTGCGGGTCCGGCCGGGTACGGGAGGATCCGGACGGCGCCCTGCGGGTGCTGGCAGCCTGCGCGGGGCTTCCGCTGGCGCTGCGGATCACCGGTGCCCGTCTCACCGCGAGGCCGGGCTGGTCGCTGAGCACACTCGCGCAGCGTCTGGACGCGGGTGACGGGCGGCTGCGGGCGCTTTCGGCGGGTCATCTGGGTGTGCGGGCGACGTTCGCCTCCAGCTATCTCGCCCTTGGCGACGGTGAGGAGTCGGCGGAGGGCGAGGCGGCGCGGGCGTTCCGGCTGTTGGGGCTGCGGCCGGGTGTCGTCTTCGGCGTCGAGTCCGCAGCCGCCCTCATCGGTCGTCCCGCCGACATCACCGCCGACCTGCTCGAACTGCTGGTCGACGCCCACCTGCTGCAGAGCCCCGGCCCCCTGCGGTACCGGCTCCACGATCTGGTGGGCGAGTTCGCCGCCGAACGCGCCGAGGCGGAGGAGGACTCCGAGGCCCGTGACGCGGCCCGAGTCCGCCTGATGGTCTGGTACGCGGCAGCGCTGCGCAGCGCCAACGGCGCAATGGATTCGGGTGTCCATTGCGCATCGTTCGCGGACGAGGATCCTCCGGCCCCGGTGCCGGTCTTCACGAGCGGAGAACAGGCCCTGCGGTGGTGCGTTCAGGAGCTGGCGCACATCAAGGAGGCGATCCGGCAGGCAGCGCACTGCAGCCGCCCGGACCTCGCCTGGCGGATCGCCCACGGGTTGCTCGGATACGCGAACCTGTACTGGTGGACCGGCGAAGCGGACGCCTGCCTGCACCTGGCCCTGCAGATCGCCGAGGAGAACGACGACCTGCGCGGCCAGGCCTTGATGCTCCGGCGGATCGGCATCATCCACGGCCTGGCCTTCCGCACCGAGCAGGCACTCCGGGACCTGCATGCCTCATTGGTCCTGTCCGAGCAACTCGGCGATGAGAGCGCGCAGGTGTCCGAGCTGACGAGTCTCTCCGTGGGCTACAACCAGATGGGGCAGATCGAGCTGTTTCCACACTGAGAGCGAAGCTCAGGGAACCGGCGCGACGAAGTGACGGGCCCTGAGGTGGAGCGCGTACAGGATCTGCACGTCGAGCGGGTCGAAGCCGGCAGGAAGCATCATGAGGACCCTTCAGCGCGTCGGATCCGTTCACGATAGGCGGGCTGGATGGATGCGTGGCACCGGTGGGCCGACGATCGGCTCGTGAACGGGAGCACGTCGACCTCGGCGACACACGGCACGGCCCCGGACCATCGGCGTCCTGGCAGACGGAGGTCACGGTCGTCGAGTCCGTGGTGCCGGAGCAGGGTTCCCGGGGAGGAACGACCAGCGCGAGGTCCGTTCATATGATGACGGGATGAACCGCAGTGACCAGCGCTTCCACGTCATCGTGCTGTCGAACTTCGCGAAGGGCTTCGACAAGTACGCGTTCACCTACGGTAAGGCGGGGATCCCGGAGAGTACCTTTCCCGACCGGTTCCACCTGCTGACCCGTTCGGAGTTGGGCATCGGCATCACCAAGGCGCGACGCCTGCTGGACCGCCTGGCCATTCCGGGCGACCGGCTGCTGGTGCTGGAAACCGCGGTGGCCCCCGCCGCGTTGGTGCCCAACACGCGGACCGGCCTCGGCGCGGAGCTGCACGAGGCCCGCATCCGGTTGTCAGCGATCCACGAACTCGACCACGTGGGCGACGAGTTCACTCTGCGCCCGACGACCGTCGAGGACGCGATGGCGGGCTCCCTGCGCCTGCACGGATCGGCCGGGCGTCACTACGCCGACCTGCGACCGCGCTCGGTCTCGGTCCTACCCGTCGCCGCCGCCTGCCAGGCCCGGTGCTCGTTCTGCTTCTCCTCGGCGTCGATCTCCAGCGACCAACCGCCGGCACGGGTCCCGTGGGACGCGGTCGCCCACTGGCTGGAGCGCGCCCGCGCGGCAGGGGCCGAGCGGGCGGTGATCACCGGCGGCGGGGAACCCACGCTCATACCGTTCGACCAGCAGCTGCGGCTGGTGTCCGCCTGCTCGGCGGCGTTCCCGAAGGTCGTCCTGATCACCAACGCGCACACCCTGGCGAAGGGACAGCACGCCGACCGGGCCGACCGGCTGGCCGCCCTGGGCGCCGCGGGCCTGAACGTGCTGGCGCTCTCCCGGCACCATCAGGACGACGCCGTCAGCGAGCGGCTGATGATGCTGCGCACCCCGGTGGGCTCGGTGATCGACACCTGGCGCACGGACCGCGACCGCTGGCCGGGCCTGCGGACGAGACTGATCTGCGTCCTCCAGCGCGGCGGCGTGGCCGATGCGGCCGGCGTCGCCGACTACCTCTCGTGGGCCGCGGACCTCGGCGTCGAGGAAGTCTGCTTCAAGGAGCTGTACGTCTCCACCAGCACCGAATCGCTCTACTTCGACCGCGCCGCCAACGTCTGGAGCCGGGAGCACCAGGTTTCGCTGTCCGTCGTCACCCGGTTCGCCGAGCAGCACGGCTTCGAACCGGCGAGCCGCCTGCCCTGGGGCGCTCCGGTCTACCAGGGCAGCTGGAACGGCCGGCCGATGCGGATCGCCGCCTACACCGAGCCGAGCCTGCTCTGGGAACGCACCAACGGGATCGCGCGCAGCTGGAACGTCCTGGCCGACGGACGCTGCTACGCCTCCCTGGAGGACCGGGCCAGCGAGATCGTGGCGGAAGGTGCGACGGCATGAGGTTCGACGGCATGAGGTTCGACGAGTTCCAGGACTTCCGACAGCGGCAGCTCGGCACGTCCCCGTCGCTCCTGGACGCCGCCGAAACCAACCTGTACCGGGCACTCGCTCCGATCCGACCGGAACCGCCGACCGTCATGAGCACGGTGCACCGGTGCGATCTCGCCCGGGCCTGGCTGCGGCGGTTCGAGCTGCCGGAGGAGTGGTCCCGCCGCGCCATGGTCTGCCGAGGGGTCCGGCACGGACTCGATGTGGTGTTCCGGTGGCTGCACGCCGTACAAGCGCGGTTGTGGTTGCCGAGCGACGTGTACCCGGTGTACTTCGAACTGGCCCGCGCGGCAGGCCTGGCACCCTCCTCCTACCCGACGCTGCCGGTGCCGGCCCTGCCGGGGTCGCCTGCGCAGGACCGGCCGGAGTACCTGCTGCTCGCCAACCCCAGCAAGCCGCTCGGCCGGTACCTGTCCGATGCCGAGTGCGCCGCGGCGATGGCGTGGCTGGAGGAATCACCGCGCCGCCGTCTGCTGATCGACAGCGTCTACGACCTGGGAGCTCCGTTCGCCGCCGGGACCCGGCGGCTGCTGGGCACCGGTCGTACCGTGCTGCTGCATTCGGTCACCAAGGGGTGGCTGTGGCCACGCACCTTCGGCGTGGTCCTGCTCGGTCCGGACCAGGACGAACACGCCGCACTGGCCGAAGCGTTCCGGGCGGATCCGCCGACGCCGGCACAGCTGAGGCTCGCCGACCGCCTGCTGACCGAGCACGCTGCCGTGCCGCAGCAGGTCGTCGACGAACTGGCCGTACGGGCCCGACAGTTGTTCGAACGGCTGCCGGGCGAGGTGCTCGGGGCGATCCCCACGGCGAGCCGGACGTGTCCCGGCAACTACTTCTTCCCGGTTGACATCCCGGCGGAGACGCTCCTGCACGACCACAGCGTGCTCGCCCTGCCGGTCGGCGTGTTCGGGGAGAGCGATTGGTCCGGCTCCGTCCTCACCAGCCTCACCGCCGGGACCGTCCCCGGCGCCCGGCTTCGGCCGCACCCCGACCGGCTCGCGTGACGCGTCTGCGCAGCCGCAAGCCGCAGTCGCAGCCGCCGCCGCCGCCGCCGCCGCCGCCGCCGTACGGACGTCCCCCGTTGAACGTCGGTTCTCCGTGCAGCGGTGCGTGCGGCGGTGCGTGCGGCGGTGCGTGCGGCGGCGGTCGGACGCCGGTGGGGTCCCCTCCGCATCCCGTGACGCGGACCCGGGCATACTCCACCCTGTTGTCACAAGCCATGGGGGGACTGTGCAAGCTCATTCGCCTGCTCCGCGGTCGGGCCGACCGTGGACCGAGGCCGAGGACGTCCGGCTGCTGGAGGGCGTCCGGCAGGGGCTCGGCCTCGACGGACTCGCCGACCGGCACGGCCGGACCGTCGGGGCGATCCGTTCCCGCCTGGCCCGTCACGTTCCACTCGCCGACGCCACCGATACCAGCGATGCCGCCGACGAGCGGCTGCTGCAGTGGGTGAGGTCCGCCGCTACGCACGACAGCGGCAGCACCGCCCGAGGCCCCGCCGACGACCCGGGCCCCACCGACGCCCCGGCCCCCGGCTCCGACCCCGACCCCGGCTCCGACCCCGACCCCGACCCCGACCCCGACCCCGGCGACGATGCCCTCCCCGTCTCCCTCCCCCCGGGAACCGGCCCGGCCGACGTCCTCGCCGAGTGGCAGCGGCTGACCGGACACGCCCTCAGCACCGAGCGTCGGGCGCTCTTCCTCACCCGTACGACGGTCGACACCCTCGCCGCCGTGGATCCCGCCGTGCGCCGGGACGCGGGACGACGCCTCTGGCAGGAGACCGGGCAGCTCCTCCTGGGCGACTGGGTACTGGAGTGCCGCTGCCCGGGCGCCGCCACGCTCGCACCGTCGTGGAACGCCATCGCCGAACGGGACGACGACACCGCGCTGCTCCTGCGCGAACTCCTGGCCGCTGCCGTCGACGAGATACCCGGCGAGCGCGACCGCCGGATCATGGGCCTCCGGTTCGGCGTGGGCGACGACGACGCCCGGACCGACCACAACGCCCGGACCCAGGAGCGGATCGCCGAAGTCTTCGGCCTCTCCCGCGAACGCATCCGCCAACTGCAGAACAGAGCCGTACGCGCGATGGCCCGCACCGGCTCCCCCGCCACCAGCAGGCTCCGCACGCTCGTCTCCGAACTCGGGCACCTCGATCAGGCGCCGCCGGACGACGACGGGCCCTCCAGCGCCGAACGGCTGCTCGACCTGGCGCAGGTCCTGCTCCCGGCCATGGCACTGCGCCAGGCCGTCACCCTTCTTGCCACCCTCGCCGGAGTCCGCAAGGTGCCGGCTGACGGCCTCTCGGCGCAGGCCGTGACGATCCGCACCCTGCGCCAGGACGCGGAACGTCGCGAGGCCTCCCGCCAGGGACGGGTCGAGCGGGCCACCGCCAGGTGGCAGCGCCTGGCGGACCGGATCACGTGGTTCGGCACCCCCGGGTGCGCCCCACCGCTCGGCGAACTGACCGCACTGCGCGAGGCCGAGGACGACGACCCCCGCTCCGGATCGTGGCACTGCCCCAAGCTCGGCCGCGCGGTGGCCTACGAGTCGGAGCCCGAACGCCACCTGATCCAGCTGCTGTCGTTCGCCCCGCAGGTCGCGTACTACCAGGAACAGCCACTGGCCATCGGCTACGAGTTCGACGGCCGCGCCCGCACCTACTTCCCCGACCTGCTCGTCGCCACCACCGACGGACGCTGCGTCCTGATCGAGGTCAAAGCGCTCTTCGAGATGGCCACCGCCGTCAATCGCGCCAAGCACCACGCCCTGGAGCAGCTGTGCCGCGAACGCGGCTGGGGCCTCCTGGTCACCGACGGGTACCGCACCCGCACCCTGCTGGAGGAACACCGGCCCGACCCCCGCCTCGCCGACCTCATCGGCCCGCTGCTGGCCGACGGAACGGTGCTGGGGTGGTCGCAGGTCGTGTCCGCCGCCGGGCAACGCCCCGACTGGATGGACTTCGCGGCCCTCGTCCTGAGCCGGGGATGGGACTGGCGCACCCGGCCGTTCCGGCTGAGCATCGGCGCGGCGTCGCCCCACGCGTCACCACCGCAACCCGACGCCGCCGCTCCCGGCCCCGGCCCAGGCCCCCGCACGGCGCTGTACCGCAACGGCACGGTCCGCTGACCCACTTCGCCGCGGGCGCAAGCCGGCCGCGAGCGCGAACCGGCTGCGGGTCCGTCCTCCCGGACGCCGGAGGCGACGAACACCCCGCCCTCGCACTCGCCCCGTCGGTGGCGGGTCAGGAGCGGGCGGACGGGCCGGCCGCGGCGGCCGGTACCGCGGCCTCCCAGGCGAACCCGTCCGGGTCCGCGAACGAACCCGCGGTGCCGCCGAGGACGATCCGGTGCGAGCCGCTGCCGTCGACCGCGACGCCCACCTCCTTGGCCAGCGCGCGGCGCTTGTACAGCGCCAGCTTGACGGCGCCGGGCCCGCCGGAGGCGAACTCGGTGTACTTGCCGCCGAAGCTCCTGGCCACGGTCAGGCCCCGGCCGACGTAGAACTCCCTGGTGGCCTTGACGTTCTCGACGCCGAGCAGCAGGACGACGTCGTCGATCGCGCGCGTGGCCGGGCCGGTGTCCTTCTTCGCCGAGGTCGCGACCTTCCAGGCCGTCCCGTCCGGCGCCTGCACCGAACCGCCGTAGCCCCACAGCGACTTCGCCGCAGGCTTGACGACCGTCGCGCCGGCGCCCACCGCGGCCGCCAGGAAGGCGTCGACGGTGGCCGGCCCGGACACCGTGAGCGCCAGCGCGAAGCCACGGAACCCGACGGACGGCGCCCCGGACTCCCGCACGCGGACGTGCCGGTCCACGCCGAACGCGGCGTAGAAGCGCTGCGCGGCCCCGAGGTCGGCCACCTCAAGGGTGACGGACGCGAGGGACACGGTGGACGCGGTGGACGCGGTGGACGCGGTGGACGCGGTGCTTTCGTTGTTTCCCATGTCCATCACGCTACGGGCGGCCCGATGCCCGGGGCTTCTCGAATCCTGATCGGTCCCACCCGGCCCCACCCGGTCCCGCCCGATCCCGTCACCTGCTGCGCCGCGCAGACACCGCCGCCGATGTCGATGGCCGCGTCGGCGGCGGATCGCCTGTCCGTCCGTCCGACAAATCGTTGGGCCCAACCGGTCCACGCCTGCCACAATGCCGCCGGTGACGGTGGTGGACAAGGCGTGGGAGCGGCTCGGGTCGCAGCTCGGTTCGGCGGAGTTCGTCGCGATGCTGCGGCGGCTTGCGGGGGGTGAACCGGCCGACGGGCAGGCGGTGTTCCATGCGTTGTACTCGGACCGACGGGGAATGAGTGCCCTCGCACCGGACGCGCTGCCGTTCGTGCTGGCCCTCGCCCGCGACCCGGCGCTTCCGGCCCGCGAGGAGCTGGTACTGGCCCTGCACATGCTGGTCGGGTGCGCGCGGTCGCAGCCCGAGGAGCGGATCGCCCCGGGCTGGCCGTCCGCCTGGCGGGCCTGCCGTGCGGCCGCGGAGCCGCTGGTCTCGGATCCGGATCCGACGGTGCGCCGATGGGCCGTGTCGCTGGTGGAGCGCCGGGGCCTTCTGTTGGACCGGCTCCGGGCGGAGCCGGAGCCGGCACTGCGGATCCGGCTCCTGCTGCGGCTGGGCCGGGTCGCGGCGCCGTCCGACGACGAGGCACGGGCGGCGGTGGCGGCCGAGGCCGACGACGACGCTCCCGCCCTTCGGCTGGCGGCGCTGCGGGCCCTGAACCGGTTGGACCCGGACGGCGCAGCCGGGCGGGTGGACCAGTTGGTGGAGGTTTTCACCGGCCCGACGACGCCGTCGTCGGTCGATCTGCTGTGGAACCCGCTCGCCGAGGAGTACCCCGTCGAGCTCGCGGACCTGATCCTGCCGGCGGCCGAGGAGCTGCCCGGCGAGGTTGCGGCGCGGTTCACCGCCCGGCTGGCCCGCACCGGCGCGCCCGAGTTCCGGGTGGCGGCGCTGGACGCGGCCTGGCGTGTGCTGGCGATGCGGCCTTCGGCAGGTCCGGGGCTGATACCGGCGGCGGGCGAGCTGCTCGACGATCCGGACCCCCGGATCCGCACGAGAGCCGCCCACCTGCTGGCCGTCCTGGCACGGCGGGCCGCGCCGTTCGCGGACAGACTGTTCGCACTGCTGGACGACCGGAGCGGGGACGACCTGCTGGACGGCGACACCGCGGACTTCGCGCACTGGGCGCTGGCCCGGATGGGCGATCCGCGCGTGATGCCGGGCCTGGTGCAGAAGTTGACGGAGCTGGAGGAGGAGCAGGGCCGTGGCTACATCGGCGGAGATCCACGCCGCCCCGAGCCGTACGACGCCCTGATCGCCTTGGCGGAGCACGCCGACGTCCTGCGCCCGGCGTTGACGGAGCGGGTTCGGGCCGGCCGGCGGGGAGCCGACGTCCTGGCGGTGTGGGACGGCCTGTCCACCGCCGGCGACCCGTCCGCGACGCCGGATCCGGAGTCGGTGGTGGGCCGACTCCGCCGGATGCCTCAGCACTACCAGCCGTGGCAGGACCTGCGGCCGCAACGGGCCGCGATGGCCGCCGTCGCGGCGCTCTCCCGGCGTGGCCCGCTCCCGCCGGAGGTCCGCGCGGCTGTGGAGTGCGTGTTGGCGCTGGACCGCCGGCTGTCCGACAAGGCCGACTACCGGGCGGTCCTGGACGACGAACGGCTGCGCGGCATGCTGGAGCGGGCGCTGCGCGGCGAGGCCGTGCGAATGCCCGCCCTTTCCGGTTCATTGCCTTTCTCCTGAGTCGTGCGCTTTCGAGGGCGTGCGACGGCGGCTCTCTCACCCGGGCAGCCGGTCAGTGGTCAGCCCGCCGGCCGGCGGAACCGGGAACGGCCGGTCACACCACAAGCCGACGGTGTACCCGCCGCTCTCTCCGCTCCCGCCTTCCCCTGAGCTCTCACCGGACCGGGCGAGTCGGCGGAACGGATCGGCTCCGGGGCTTCTCGCGGATCGTCACCAGCCCGTGCCGAGGAGCGTGGTCGAGGTGTACGGGCCGGTCGCGGCCGCCCGCCGGGCCAGGACGGGACCCAGGTGCGGTGACGGTCTGCGGACTCGACACGGCGGGCACGGTCGTGGACCCGTGGCGGCCGTCCGGGCCCGCACCGGTACCCGCCGGACCTCGCCCGTCACGGCTGCCCGAGCTGCTACGACCGAACCGTCCGGTCGGCGAGCCGGACGCGGACGTTGCCCGTGATCACGCGCCGAACGGAAGGGGACTGACCGGACGTGGAGAGGTGGGTTGCCGGGCGAGGTCGAGTGCGCCGTCGACCGTGGCGATGCCGCCCCCCCGACCGCTCCAGGCGGCCGGGACGTGGTCGTTCACGCCTGGAGCCGCACCGGCAGGCTCGTCAGCCCCCTCAGCATGGTGCTCGGCCGCCGCACGAGGTCAGCCGGGTCGGCGTCGAGGACGAGGCGGGGGTGGCGCTCGATCAGGGCGCGGAGTGCGATGGCGGCTTCGACGCGGGCGAGGGGGGCGCCGAGGCAGTGGTGGATGCCGTGGCCGAACGCGAGGTGGCCTCCCGGCGCGCGGTCGCGGTGGATGTCGAACCGGTCCGGGTCGGGGTAGTGGCGCGGGTCGCGTGAGGCTGCGGCGAGGGAGACGAGGACGCTGTCACCCGCCGGGACGGTGGTGTCGCCGATCCTCACCGGTTCGGCGGCGAAGCGGAAGGCCGCGGTTTCCACCGGGCCGTCGTAGCGCAGGGTCTCCTCGATCGCGCCGTCGACGAGCCCGGGATCGGCGCGCAGGGCGGCGAGTTGCTCGGGGTGGGCGAGGAGGGAGAGCACCATGCCCGAGATGAGGTTCACGGTGGTCTCGTGGCCCGCGACGAGCAGGAGGAAGGCCATTCCCAGCAGTTCCTCGGCGGAGAGCCCGTCGGCCGGCGTGGTGACGAGCGCGCTGAGCAGGTCCCCGCGCGGGTCGGCCCGGCGTTCCTCGATGAGGGCCGTGAGGTAGCCGGTCATGGCGCCGGCCGCCGCGCCGGCGGCTTCCGGGGAGCTGGGCGCGACCAGTTCGGTGGACCAGGTGTGGAAGCTGTCGTGGTCCGCCGCCGGTACGCCGAGCAGTTCGCAGATGACGGTCATCGGCAGTGGCAGCGCGTAGGAGGCGACGAGGTCGACGGAGCGCGCGCCGGTCAGCGCGTCGAGCAGTGTGTCGGCGACCTCCTGGATGCGGGGGCGCAGCGCCCGGATCCGGCCGGCCGTGAACTCCCGGGCGACCAGCCCGCGCAGCCGGGTGTGCTGGGGCGCGTCGCTCTGGAGCATGTTGACCCCGAGGGCGTGGCCGCCGTCGTCGGCCCATGAGGAGGAGTGCCGGATGTCGTTGCTCAGCCGGGGGTCAGTGAGGGCGGCGCGGGCCTCGTCGCGGGCGACGACCAGCCACGTCTCGCCGGTTCCCGGGACGAGTATCCGGTGCACCGGCCCCTGCTCGCGGAGTGCCGCGTAGACGGGGTACGGGTCGACGGTGACGTCGAGACCTGCGGGAGAGAGTTCCTGGAGTGTCGGAGCAGGCATGCGCGTTCCCCCTGTAATCGGGGATAGCTCCCCGGTTGATGGCTCGACTCTATCAAACCGGGGACACATCCCCACTTGTGGGTGCGGGCGCGGGTGGTGTGGGCGCCGGTTCCGGTGGCACTGCCCGCACCGGTTTTCCGGCGCCGGCGCGCCCCGTGCCGGGAATACCGCGCAGTGCCCAGTAGCCGGGGTGCTGTCGCCGGGGCTGGTACCGGTCCCACACCACGACGCCCACGACGGCGGGAACGACGGGGAGCAGGCAGCCGAAGACGCCTCGACGGTTTCGGCGGCTGATGCCATCCGTTGGTCCCCCACGGGTGTCGAGCGACGTGCATCCGTCCGAGCGCGGCTGCCGCAAGGGCACAGGGCAAGAGAGCTGACGCCGCCCTCGACGGGCATGCGAAATGCCTGGATCGGCGCCCCCGTCCACCGGCAGACTGGGGCCATGACCCCCTCCTCCCCGGACCTCGTCCCCGACCCCGCGCCGCACCACCGACCGGAAACCGACGGCCCCCTCGTGGACGCCCTGAGCCGCACGGCCGTCCGGCTCGGCCTCTCCCTCCCCGCGCCCGAGGACACCTGGGAACGCCGTGCGGAGTTCAGCGACGGCGGCCGGCGCGTGGTCGTGCACCTCCTCCGCGACGGGCGCGGCTACTGGGTGCGCCTCCACCGGAAAGGCGCCTGGCTCGCCGCCGGATCGACTGCGGAGCTGACCGCCACGGTCAGGGTCGCGGCTGCCTGGATCGGCGGCGCGAATCTGGAACGGACCAGGGCGCTCGCCCCGTTCATCCGGTGCGGGGACTGGGCCCTCGCCCACGAGCGCGAGCCGCTCGACCCGGTCGAACTGGCCTGGTGGCACATGATCGACTCCCACCGCCTGTCGCCGTGGGGCGGCAACCCCCACAGCCTCGCGCTCCTGGAGGCGGCCCACGCCCGGCCGGAGCTCCGTCAGCTGATGCCGGTCACCAGCCACTTCATGCTCTGGTTCTCCACCCGCGTCCAGTACCCGTACACCCGGGTCGGGTACTCGATCGATCCACGGCCTGACGGACGGTACGTCGTGCGGAACAGGGGAGACGTCGTCGCACACTCCGCGAGCCTGGACGAGGCCCTCGCCCTCACGGTGGCCGCACTGCCTGAGCACACCCTCCCGGCACACTGAGGCGCGCACGGCGATGGCCACAGGGACGGTGTCTGACGCCGACGGCCTTCCACGGCGGCGCTCCGGGCGCCATGGAGGCCGAGGCACAGGTCAACGGCGGGCGCAGCTTCCGGGACCCGGAACGCACGGGTCCCGCCGCCGCCCCGGGTGTTCGGCCGGCACGGCCGGTGGAGAAACGGGTGGAGAAGGAGGCCGCCCACGGGCGCCGAGCGCGGCCCGGGCCGACCATCCGGATGCGCCGC
The DNA here is from genome assembly GCF_042735125.1 of Kitasatospora sp. NPDC059599. Classification (NCBI taxonomy): domain Bacteria; kingdom Bacillati; phylum Actinomycetota; class Actinomycetes; order Kitasatosporales; family Streptomycetaceae; genus Kitasatospora; species Kitasatospora sp. NPDC059599. Next base: position 42,918 of record NZ_JBHWCL010000009.1, read on the forward strand.
GGAGCCGATCCGGCGGGCCCTGGCACCGGCCGACCACGCCGACCTGGGCACCCCCCGGCACTCGCCGGGCGCTTCACACCGCGCTCGCCACACCACCTGCGCTCGCCGTCACCGGCAGGGACCGCTCAACCGCCCTGCCCGGGCAGCGCCGTCAGCGTGATCGCACTGTGAACCGGCACATGATGGCGACGTAGGGCCACCGCGAGCGGTCAGGACCGCAGGCCTGCCGGGTGTGTCCGCGACGGCGGGGGCGGGCCGCCCGTTGCATCGTGGCCCTGGCGCGGTGTCGGCGGCCGGCGGCGACGTCCTGGGCGGCCCCGTCCCTCGGTGGTGGTGAACGCGGGTCCGTCACAGGGTGGATCTGGAAGACTGCTGACCGGTGCGAACCGGTGTCAGGGTCGGGGAGCCGGAGGGGTGGGAGAGGCGCTGTGGAACCGGTCTTAATCGTTCTGGTCATTCTGGTGGTGCTGGTCTTCATTGCCCTGGTCAAAGCGTGTCAGACCGTGCCGGAGGCCAGCGCTGCCATCGTGGAGCGCTTCGGGCGCTACACCCGTACGCTCACGCCCGGTCTGAACTTCGTCATCCCGTTCGTCGACACTCTTCGCTTCCGGGTCGACCTGCGTGAACAGGTCATGGAGGTGCCGCAGCAGCAGGTGGTCACGCAGGACAACCGGTGCGTCGACATCGACATCGCCGTCTCCTACCGGGTGTCCGATGCGAGGGCCGCGACCTACGACGTCACCAGTTACGTCCAGGCAATCGAGCAGCTCGCGGTCGCCACGTTGCGCGGCGCGGTCGACGGCATGGACCTGGAGCAGGTCCTGACCTCCCGAGAGGAGATCATCGCGGCCCTGCGTGGTGCGTTCGACCGGGACACCGCCCGGTGGGGTGTCCTGGTCCACCGCGTCGAGTGCAAGGCGGCCGCACCGCGCACCTCCGTCCCGGGCCCGGCTGCGAAGCAGGTCGGCGCCGACCGGCATGAGAACCTCATCGTCCCGGCCGGCGGAAACGGAGGGGCGCGTGGCACACGGCAGCCACCCGTACGGGCCGGACTGGCCCCCGGGCACCGTCCGTTGCGCCCGGACGATCCTCGCCGTATCGGCCGATACAGCCTGACGGCGGTGCTGGGGCAGGGCGGGATGGGCACGGTCTATCTCGGCCGCTCGCCCGGGCATCGTCTGGTCGCGGTCAAGGTCATCCGGTCGGAACTCGCCGAGGATTCGACCTTCCGGAGGCGGTTCGCCCGCGAGATCGAAGCCGCGAGTCTCGTCGGCGGGTTCCACACCGCGTCAGTGGTCGACGCGGACCCCCACGGCGACCCGCCATGGCTGGCCACCGAGTACATCCCCGGGCCGTCCCTGCACGACGTTCTCAGGCAACAAGAGGCCCTGCCCCCGAGGACCCTGCACACCCTCGCGGTCGGCGTCTCCGAAGCACTCGAACGCATCCATGCCTGCGGCATCATCCACCGCGACCTCAAGCCCGGCAACATCATCATCTCCGGCGCAGGACCCCGCATCATCGACTTCGGCATCGCCCGAGCCCTCGACAGCACCGGACTCACCAGTACCAACTACGTTGTCGGCACCCAGGGGTTCCTCGCCCCGGAACAGCTCACCGGCGGATCGATCACGCATGCCGTGGATCTCTACGCCTTCGGCATGGTGCTGTGCCACGCCGCCGGAGCCGTGCCACTCCCGGACGGCGAATCCCTGACGTCCGCCCTCAGCCTGCTGCCCTCCCGGTTCGTCGACGTCATCACCGGGTGCCTCGACCACGATCCCCGGCGCCGTCCGACGGCCACCGAGGTCCTCGAACTGCTCTCCCGCACCCCGTCGACCGGCGACTGGCTGCCGCTCCCCGTACGCACGATGGTCGACCTGTACAACCCGGCGACCAGCTCGGCACCCTGAGCACTGCGGCGGTGAACGGGCTGGGACGACGAGTTCCTCGCTGACGGCTCCGGCTCGTCGGTGCCGCTCGATGTTTCCACCGGTGCCGCTCGATGTTCCATCGGTGCCGACCCCGCCCACCCGTCGCCCCGGGGGCGGGTCGGCGCCGCCGGCACCACCGGCTGGAACAGCTCCCACCGCTCGTCCGGTACCAGGCACTTCACGATCTTCCGACCGGGCGCCCCGAAGCAGCGGATGATCGGTGAGGATCGTCACCATGACCTACGTGATCGAAGCTGCTCGTCCCGACGACTCCGCGCGGTTGGGGCCGTTGCTGCTGAGGGCTTGGCTGCAGACCTACCCCAACCCGGAGGCGGGGATCGACGAGGACTGGATCCGTGCGCACCGCGGCTCGTCAGCCACCGCGGAAGGCATCAGCCAGTGGCGGGAGTTCATCGAGGCAGCGAACCAGCAACCGGACCTGCTGTTCTGCCGTGTCGTCCGTTCCGGAACCGAGATCGTCGGCGTTCTCTGCGGGCGCCGCAGCGAGGTGGTCACCCTCGGACCGATGTACCTGCTGAACCACGTCCAGGGCCAGGGACTCGGCGGCCGCATGATGACCGAGTTCCTCACCTGGGCCGCAGCCGCACCCATCTGTCTGTGGGCCACCGACTACAACGACAGCGCGGTCCGCTTCTACCAGCGCCACGGATTCAAGATCACGGGCGAGCGAGAGCTCTGGCAAGGAAGACTGCCGAACGTACGGATGACCCGCGAGGCCGCACCCAGCGTCAACCACCGCTGAGCGAACCGCGTTTGACAGCAACTGCCTCGACGGCCCCGCTGCCCTCCGGGCGGCGGGCCGCCTCCTGCTGGGCCTGGGGCTCTCCGGCGTCGCGGGCCGTGTGAAGTCGCTGATCCGTGTCCCCGGGCATCGACAGCGGAGGTTCCGGTGCGTGCCGAAGGTGAGTACGCGTACTCATGTGGCGCCCGGGCAATCCGGTGGAGGATCCCTGAGGGCCGCACGACGCGGCCGCCGCCAGGCTCGCCCGCACCGACGAGGGACATCCACCTCGGCTGGGCCGACCGTGATTCTCCCCGGGGGATTTCCCTTGCGCTCCGCATCCGTACTCCGTTCCGCGGCCATCCCGGCCGCCGCCGCGCTGGCCCTCCTCCTGACCGCCTGCGGCCCCGACAACAGCGACAACCCCACCGGCGCGACACCCACCGGCGCGGCACCCACCACCACCGTGAGCCCGGGCACCGCCTCGCCCTCGACGGCCGCCACCGCACTGCCCACCATCACCGCCGCCGCGCCGACCGCCACCCCGACGGCCCCGAGCCGCTTCGCCGACGCCCTCCCGCCGACCGGGACCGCGAACGGCACCTTCACCGACAGCCAGAAGGGCGACATCTCCCTCAGCATCGGCCCCACCAGCGTGGTCAAGGGCGACATCACCGACCTCGCCGACTTCCTCAAGCCGGAGGACATGGCCGGCAAGACGCCGTACTACGTGCGCGTCACCTACACCCACACCGGTGGCAACGGGATCTACGAGCCCTACTTCAACCTGCGCCTGCGCGCCATGGTCAGCGACACCGCCCAAGCCCGCAAGGTCGACCTGCTCAGCGCCTTCCCGAAGTGCGAGAGCGACGTCCCCCACGGCGGCAAGGACTTCGTCAAGGGCCAGAGCGACCACGAGTGCGCCATCTACCTCGCCCCGGCCGACAAGCCCCTCCAGTACCTCGTGTGGCTCGACAAGGACAACAAGCCCCTTGCCTGGAAGGCCGGCTGAAGCAGACCCGCCCGGGCACGGAACCCGCAGGGCCCGGGCACGGAAGCCGCAGGGCGCGGGCACGGAAGCCGCAGGGCGCGAGGACGGCACCCGCACCGGGCCCGGGCCGGCCCCCTCCGGCACGGCTGCCACCGGTGCGGCTCCTCGCCGAGGAACCACACCGGTTCGGCCGGCCGCCAAGGGTCAGCCTCAACTTCCTGACGCCGTTGCAGCTCACGTCCCCTGCCGCGTCGATGGCAGCCACTCGGCATGTCTGCCGGCGAGTCGGTCGCGCACCTCGGTGCTCTCGGTGAAAATATCCACGCCACCGTCATAGGGATGGACAGCCCAGGCACAGACGGCTTCGGTCAGAATGACGCCGGCGGTCATGTCGTCGGCCACGCACAGCAGTAGCCGGTCCAGTGCGGGATCGTGCAGGTCCGTCGCGGAGACGTAGTGGTGCTGCCATGAGTGGAAGCCTGGCTCGATGGCCAGGTCATCGCTCCGCCAGTGCGTGGCCCCGGGTGTGGTGGCCGCGACCGCAGCGTCTCGCGGAGTCGGGGCACCGGTCGCGGACCAGGAGCAGGTGATCGCCACCAATCCTCCGCCGCCGACCGCGACGTCGCCGAGGAGATCCTCCAGTAGCGCGTGGTGACGCCGCAGGATCTCGGCGTGCTCGGCGTCCGAGGTCGCATACCTCTTGCCCTCCGGGAGAGCATGGAATCGGACCCAGCGCTCTGGGAATTGGTGACGCAGACGGCGGGCCTCCGGCGGGCACTTGGGCCACGACCTGTTCCAGGCACCATCGAGTCCAGCAATGTCCACCGACTGGTCTCTGCCTCTCATGACACCGCAACATAGTCGATCTTGCTTGAGGCTGTTGGGAAACGTCGTTGAACTCGTGGACGGCAGCCGGAAAACTGCTGCCATGAGCTCTCGACGCTTCGTCTTCCTCGACCCTGATGGCAGCAGTGCCGGTGGCTGGCTGTATGTGATGGTCGAGGCGAAGACGGGAGTCATTTACCAGCAGCAATACGGCGGAACCGCCTGCCGGCACGGGCAGGTCGAGGGCTTCCTGGTGCCGCTGTTCGGCCCTGATGAGCTGGACTCGTTGCGCGAGCTGTTCGAGAAGCACTTCCGTGGAGCCGGCACCTGGAACTACCCGTGGCCGGATGACGAGCGGGGCAGGCTGCGCGAGATCATCCGCGCCATCCGGTACTGGGCATGCGACGGGACCGCCGAGGAGCCGCACGCGCTGCGGCTGGACGAGAGCCGAATCCGTGAGGCCGACGAGGCATGGGTGCCGGTGATCACGCCGGACGGGCCCGCCGTGCTGGTGTGGTTCAACTCGGACTGAACCTGGCGATCAGTCGCCCGCCCTGAGCCGGAGGATCCGTGCCGCAATGCCCACCCGGCCGGCACCGGGTCGCGGGACGCGGATCGCGTCCATCACGGACGAGAACATGGTGCAGTCCGTGGTGTTCCCGGCACTGAGCACGATCGACAGCGGCAGACCCCGGCCGTCGACCCAGGTGGACCTTGGTCGTCAACCCGCCCCGGGACCTGCCGAGCGCCTCGCGATGCCCCGATGCCGCTCGGTGACGAACAGGCAGTCCAGATGGACGAATTCGGCCGCCTGCCAGGTGGAGAACTCCCGGGCGAACGTGGCGTGGCCGACCAGTTCACCATCCCGGTCGGCCACCCGGCACCACGCTCTCGGATGTGCCGCCCCTGCCGGGAACAGCGCCGGCTCCAGGCAGGCACCGTTCCGGCGAGCTCGAACGCTCGGACGGGCCGCGTGGTGCACGGCAGCCTCGGCCAGAACAGCGGCGGGCACACCGGGAGCTGCACCGGCGATCTCAGCGGTGCAGCCTGGTGATCTGCAGGCACGGGTCGGCCTTGATCTCGGCCTCGGTGTACCGCTCGGTGACCCAGCGCTTCTTCGAGAACAGCGCGGTCTGGTCGGTGTAGTGCGGCGATCCGGGGTTCACGGACTCTCCGTAGGTGAGCAGGGTGCGGGTGTGCGGGCCCGCGGGCGTCAGTTCGGTGGCCATGACGAAGCCGGTGCCGTACGCGTCGGTGAGGTCGGCCGGCCGGACGGCGCCGGTGGTGCCCGAGGTGGCGGAGGCCTCGACGGCGTTGAAGCAGCCCTCGGTCCCGTCGCAACCGTGCAGTGGTATACCTGCCCACCGCTGGACGTCGCCGATGGTGGCGTCCAGGGCCGTCCCGTCCTTCGCGAGCTGCTGGACGGCGTCGGCCAGGGCGTGTCGGGCGGTGACGCTGTCGCCCTTGATACCGCGCGGGGTGGTGAGCGGCTGGGCGGGGTCGTACGGCACCCGCACGAAGGGGTCCACGTAGTGCCGGAACAGCCCGCGGTAGAACCTCTCCCAGAGGACGGCACCGTGACCGTCCGCGTCGTCCCGCGTGCTCCACCCGGCCAACACGTCGCAGGCTGCGCCGACGTCGACCGGGCTGCCGTCGCCGGCGGGCAGGACGGGGTTGGCCCGGCACATCGCGACCACGTCGTCCCGGCCGAGCTCCGCGCCGTGGTTGCGGTCGCCGAACATGGTCGCCTGCAGGCTGGGCAGGGTGAAGCCCGGAGCACCGAGCCCGTCGCTGCCGTCCCGCCGGTCGGCGATCATCTGCAGCCCGAGCTGGGGGCGTGGCGCCAGCCCGCGGTCGGTGCCGTAGATGCTCGGGTAGCCGGTGAGCGGGGCGCTCGCGTTGGCGAGGTACGGGTTGTTGTTGGAGTTGGCGACGTAGTCGGTCCGCGCCAGCTCGGGGTGGTTCGCGGGGCCGAAGATGCCGGGCACCACCGCGTCCGGGTCGCTGCCCGGGTCGCAGGCCGCCGTCGAGCCGTCCAGGAGGGTCGGCAGGTCGTGCAGCTCGGGCAGGCGGCACTGCTCGAGCTGCTCGTCGGTCACGTGCGGCACGTTGGAGGCGTCGGTGAAGTACGTCTCCCCGGTGGCATCGGTGGCGACCGTGTAGTTCCACGGATCGCCCTGGTAGGTGTTCGCCGCCTGCTTCAGCTCGCCGAGGCTCTGCGCCCGGTCGAGCGCCAACCACTGGTTCATCGAGCGCAGGTTCTCGGCGTTGGCGTCGCGGACGGCGTACGCGTAGGTGCCCGACCAGTGGTCGGCCAGCACCGGGCCGAAACGGGAGCTGTAGAGGGTGCGGCTCACGGTCGACAGCGTGCCGTCGGCGGCGCGGACGGTGACCCGGACGTCCCTCCTGTCCATCGGTACGGCCTTGCCGTCCACCAGGTAGCTGGTCGGGTCGCCGGGCACCAGCGGGAGTCGGTACAGGGTCGCATGGTCCGCGAAGCTGGAGGTCTCGGTGAAGGCGAGCCCCCGGGTGTGGCCGATCTCCACCACCGGCGTGCCGTAGAGGCCCGCGCCCGAGACGTCCATGACCCCCGGGATGGTCAGTTGCACCTGGTAGAAGCGCATGCCGCCGGACCAGGGCAGGTGCGGATTGGCCAGCAGCATCCCGTCCTGGTTCTGCGTGACGTCCCGGCCGAGTGCCCAACCGTTGCTGCCGAGGTCCGGGCCGTGCCCGGGGCCCCCGGCCGGCGCGGCCGCGGCGTCGGGGGCCGCCGAGGGCTCGGCCTGGGCGCCCGGGATCGCGGTGGCGATGGACTGCTGGAGGCTGCTGGTCCCCGAGCTGGTGTTCAGCTCGTAGACCAGGCTCCAGATGTCCTCGGCGGTGATCGGACCGACCCAGGCCTGGCCCCGGCAGGAGGCGTCCGGCAGGCGCTCCACGCCGGTGTCGTGCAGGTAGCGGTTGTAGCCTGCCGCGTAGCCCTCGACCATCTGCCGCAGCTCGGCCGTCGGGCCGAGCGGGGCCGGCCGGTCGAGCAGGCGCCGGACGGTGCCGGCCTGCCGCAGGCCCTGGTGGTAGGTGTCGCTCTCCAGGTTGGTGGTCCTGCCCTGGTAGAACGCGTCGGGGCCGAGGAAGCGGGAGCGCTCGCCCCGCAGGGTCACGACCTGGTCGGCGAGTTCGCACAGGTTGTCCTGGGCGAAGGCGTAGCCGTAGCCGTACCCGAGGCCGCCGAAGTCGTGGGCCTGGATGTGCGGGATGCCGTACTCGGTCCGGCGGATCTGCGCACTGTAGCCGTCGCCGCCCGCCGTCGGACCGGCCGCGTCGGCCACGTCGGCCACGTCGGCCACGTCGGCCGCGGAGGCGGGCGCCGGCAGCAGCCCCGCGATGACCGAGGCCAGGCACAGCGCGGCCACCCCGGAGGCCAACCGCTTGATCTGTGAGCGTTGCTGATGTGTCGTGAGTTTCTCCGTGCGAGCCATGGGACCACCGTGCCGTGGCCGGCACCTTCCCGGCATCGGCCCGGCGGCGAAACCTCGTGCGCGACGTAAGCCCGTGGGATTACGCCCCCCGGCCAGTCCGGCGTCCTCCCCGCAGGTGCCGGGGTCAGCTGCGGTTCCGAGAGGGGCTCGGTCGACTTCCCGGCCGCGCGGACGGGGCCGGCGCGGAGCGTGCCCCGCGAACGGTCACCGGAGCGCGGCCCGGCGACTCCACCCCGGTGCCCCCGGTGCCCGCAGTACCCGCAGTGCCCGCGGTCACTGCGGCGACCTCGCGGCGCGAGCGGACACCGAGCTTGCCGAGGATGTGGGAGACATGGGTCTCCACCGTGCGGCGCGAGAGCAGCAGCATCGCGGCGATGTCGGGATTGGACAGCCCCTGCACGACCAGTTCGGCCACGCGCTGCTCCGTCACGGTCAGCGCGTCCCGGCCCGAGGCTGGCCGGGAGCGCGGTCCCCGGATCCCGGCCCGCACTCCCCAAGGGCGCATGCGGGCGGCGGCGCGGCGCGCGTCCCAGACCGCGCCCAGCTCGGCGTAGAGCGCGAGGGCCTCGCCGAACGCGGCCCGGGCCGCGTCGCGGTCGCCGGACGCGGCCCGGAGCACGGCGAGGTCTTCGAGGGCGTTTGCCAGGTCCGGGAGCCGGCCCACGGTGCGGTGGTGGTCGATCGCGGCGAGCAGCCGGGCCGGGTCGTGGTGCAGCAGTGCGCGGCACCACTGGGCGGCGGCCCGCGTGGCGGGCAACGGTTCGATGTGGGCGTGCCGCCGGCTTTCGAGCGCCGCGGTCCGTGCCGTGTGCCGGTCGTCCACGGCGAGCGCCAGGCGGACCAGGCCGACCAGCCACTCCGGATGCCTCCTGGTGTCGTACTCGTACGCGGGGGCCAGCAGCGCCGCGAGCACCTGGAGGGCCTCGCGGGGTCGGCCCGTCCGTTCGAGGGCGAGGCTGCGGGCCACGATCCGGTACGAGGCCGCCACGGGCCAGGTCGGCGGCGCGACCTCGGTGTCCGGGGCCTGCGGATGCCCGGCTGCCTCCTGCAGGCGGTCCCGCCGGGCGTCGATCAGGGCCCGCAGGCCGTGCCGGGCGAGTTGCCAGCGGCCCTGCGGAAGGTCGGTGACCTCGTCCAGGACCGTCTGCGCGTCGTCCCAGCGACCGTGCTCGTAGTACCGCTCGGCGATCCTGACCAGGCTCATCGAGAGCAGCACCGGTCCGGTCCGCTCGGCGAGGGCACGGGCGTGCGCCAGCGACTCCTCCGCCTCCCGCGGGCGGCCCAGGCTGTCCAGTGCCACCGCCCGGTGGCCCAGCAACATGAGCCGCAGGTCGACGAGTTCGCGGTCGTCGCCGATCCGCGCGAGCGCGCGGTCGGCCAGGACCAGCGCACCGCCCTGGTCACCCTCCCGGCTGCGGATCAGGGCGGCCGCGTTCAGGGCGTAACCGACGGTGGTGGCGTTGTCGAGCCGCACCCCTTCGGCCAGTGCGACGCTCATCGCCGCACGGCCCGCGACGAGCCGGCCCTGGAAGCCCCGGGCGGTGGCGAGCAGGGCCAGCAGTCCTGCCCGCCATGGCGGCGCGAGCCGCGGGTCGCCGAGAGCCGCGTGCCAGTTCGCCTCCACGTCCTGGTAGCGGCCGGCCCGCAGCGCGATGCTGGTGAGCAACCATCGGGCCCGGCCAACGAGTTCACGGTCCGAGGTCGCCAGCAGGATGCTGCGGGCGAGCTCCCCGGCCCGGTCGGCGCGGCCCGTGCGGAAGTAGAGCGCCGCCAACCGGTTGGCCAGCACGTGACGCCTCGGACAGTCCGCGTCCGTCCGCCGCAGGGCGTGTTCGAGCAGCTCGGCGGCGATCACCGGGGCCCGGTGGACCAGGCGCGCCGCGTTGTCGGCGAGCCATTCCCACTCCCAGCCGTCCGCTCCTTCCCGCACGGCGGGGAGGATCAGCTCGGCCACGCGCTCGACCGGCGCCCCGGCGGCGACCAACTCCCGTACCGCGTGCCGCCGCAGCCCCGCGCGCAGGGCGGACGGGATGGTCTCGTGGAGCACCTCCTTCAGCACGGCGTGGCGGAACCGCAGCCGGGACCCGGCCGACTCCAGCACGCCCGCGCTCAGAGCCTCCTCCACCACCGCGAGGAGGCCGGCGCCTCCCGCCGCGGCCGTCAGATCCGCCACCGAGAACTCGGGCCCGAGCAACGACGCGGTGCGCAGCACCCGCTGGGCCCCGGCCGAGAGAGCGGCCAGCCGGTCCGCGACGACGTCCGTGAGGGCCTGCAGCTCCCCCGTGTCGCGGCCGTCCGCGGGCAGCTCCACCGTGCCGGCGGCGCGGTCCAGGGATCCGCCGCGCACCAGGGCGCCCAGCAACTCCCGGACGTACAGCGGGTTTCCGGCCGCCGAGCCGAGCCGTGCGGCGAGCCGTGGCCCGGGGGTCCCTCCGGCCAGCACACCCACCAGCTCCGACACGCTCGCCTCACTCAGGCCGCCGAGTGAGAGCACCCGCCCGCCCCGGGGACGGAGTTCCCAACGCAGTCGCGTCAGGGCTGGGCGGCGCGGCACCGGTCGGCAGGTCCCGATGGCCAGCAGCGGCCGCTGAGCCGCGCTTCGGCAGAGGCTACGCCACATCAACAGGGTTGCCTCGTCGGCCCATTGGAGATCCTCCAGGGCCAGGACCACCGGCCCGGACGCGCACAGCCGGTCGACCCGGGCCAGCAGCTGTTCGGTGGCGGCCGCCATCGGATCGGCGCCGCCGGGATGCGGGTCCCGGCCCGCGCGGTCCGGTGGTCGTCGACGCGGCGGTGCGGCCTGCGCGTGCCGTGGATCGGACGATCGCGGGGGCACGCCGAGGAGCCGTGTCATGGCCGAGAGCGGAAGCCGTTGCCCCAGTTCGTCGCACTGCCCGAACAGCACCTCGCATCCGGCGGCTCCGGCCGCGGCGAGCGGTGCGGCGAGCAACGCGGACTTGCCGATGCCGGGTTCGCCCTCGACGAGCAGGCTGCCCCCGCGGCCGGCCGCGACGTCGGCGACCAGGCCCTCCAGCACGGCTCGTTCGGCTTCCCGTCCGGTCACGCCGACCATCTGCCGAATCAGCATGTACATGACCCTAACCGGATCAGGAGGGGTGCCAAACGTCGCGCACGTCACGCCCGGATCACCGATCGGGCGGGGCCCGACGCCGTACGGCGGTCCGGGATCTCAGTGAGGCTCACGGATGTCTCCGCGGATCCCGCTGCCGGACGATCGTCCGGCAGCCCCGGCGCGGTCACCGCTGCGCGATCGGCGCTCGTCCGCCACGCAGACGGGAACCCGCCACCGTCACCACGCGAGGAAGGCCCTGCATGCCCCTTCGACGCTCAGCCCTGAGGATCGCCGCGGCAGCGGCAGCCGTATCGGCGATCATCCTGCCCACCTCCGCCACCGCCGCCACCTCCACCCCCGCCGGCACACCCGCCGCCACCTCCGCCGAGTCGAAGGCCGGAGTGGCACCGGCGACGGCCTCGGGCCAGGCCGGCTTCGTCGTGAGCAAGGCCCAGTTCGGCCGGATGTTCCCGAACAGGAACCAGTTCTACACCTACGAGGCGCTGGTCGGCGCGATGAGCGCCTACCCCGGCTTCGCACACACCGGAAACGACGCGCTCCAGCGACGGGAGGCGGCAGCGTTCCTGGCGAACGTCAGCCATGAGACCGGCGGCCTGCGCTACGTCGTGGAGCAGAACACCGCCAACTACCCGACGTACTGCGACGCCGCCCGGCCCTACGGGTGCCCGGCGGGACGCGCGGCCTACTACGGACGGGGGCCGCTCCAGCTCAGCTGGAACTTCAACTACAAGGCGGCAGGGGACGCCCTGCACATCGACCTGCTCCACAACCCCCATCTGGTCCAGACCAATCCCGAGGTCTCGTGGAAGACCGCACTCTGGTACTGGAACACCCAGTCCGGACCCGGCTCCATGACGGCACACCGGGCGATCGTCACCGGCGCCGGTTTCGGTCAGACGATCCGCAGCATCAACGGCGCCGTGGAGTGCAACGGCAGGAACACCGCCGAGATGCAGGACAGGGTCAACCTGTACCAGGGGTTCGCACGGCTCCTCGGCACCTCCCCCGGCACCGACCTGACCTGCTGAGCGGAAAGGAGAAGTCATGCGCAGGTTCCTGACCAGGCTGTTCGTCGCGATTGCCGCTGCCGCACTGACCGCGGTACTGCCGAGCGCAGGCACGGCAACGGGTGCGACGGCAACGGGCTCGGCAGCGACGGGTACAACAGCGACGGCCGCGGCGGTCAACCACACGGTGACGTTCGTGAATCACTCCCCGCAGAACCTGTGGATCGGAAGCGGCGTCAACGCCGACGGATCGAAACAGTTCACCCGGCTACCGGTCCTGGCGCCCGGGCAGTCGGCGACGGTGACGATCCCCGAGACGGCCGCCCCGTTCCACTGGCGTGGAAAGTTCTTCGCACGGCAAGGATGCGGTGGCGCCTCCGGCAGCACCTTCCACTGCCGGGTGGGCGACTGCGGCCCGTTCTCCGACCACTGCACGACGGGCGAACAACCGGCCAGTCTGGCGGAGTTCAACTTCGACAGCAAGGACGGCGCCGCTCCCTGGTACGACGTGAGCTACGTGAACGCGTTCTCGCTGCCGGTCACGATCACTCCGGTGAACGCCACGGTTCCGCCCGGCGGGGGCTGCGACACGCGGGGCTGCGCGGCGAACCTGCTGCCCTCCTGCCCGCCCGCCGATCTGACGCGCGGGCCGGACGGCAAGCCGATGCTGTGCACCAACCCCAGCCGGGACACCCCCACCGACTACAGCCGCGCGCTCAGCGCGAAGTGCCCCAAGGCCTACACGTGGTCCAAGCAGGACCAGGTGCCGGGCAACAAGGTGATGCAGCAGTGCAGCCACTGCAAGGGCTTCACCGTCACGTTCGGGCCCACCGGGTGAGCCACCGGTCCCGGTTCCCGGTCCGAGCCGCCGCGGCTTCGTCATGCCGGTGGGGTGGAAGGAGAGGAACGCTGTGCCGCGTCGAACACGCCTGTTCACCGTCCTGCTCGCGGTGCTGACCTGGCTCACCGTCGGCAGCCCGGCCGACGCGTCCGCCGCCCCGGTGAAGAAGAAGGGCGTGAGTGCCTGGAACTTCACCGACGTCACCAAGGCACTGGCTGACGCCAGGGTCGGCTGGTACTTCACCTGGGCCTCGGACCGGCAGCAGATCAGGTCGCCCGCCGGCGTCGAGTTCGTCCCCATGATCTGGGGTGCGGCCTCGGTGACCGACGCACAACTCGGAACGGCCAGGAAGGAGGGCACGACCCTGCTCGGATTCAACGAACCCGACCTGCCGGCGCAGGCCGACATGAGCGTGACCAAGGCCCTCGACCTGTGGCCCCGGCTCCAGTCGACCGGGATGCGCCTGGGGGCACCCGCGGTGGCCGGCGGCGGCGACACCGCGGGCGGCTGGCTCGACCGGTTCATGAAGGGCGCCGCCGCCCGCCGCTACGAGGTCGACTTCATCCCCCTGCACTGGTACGGCTCGGACTTCCGTGCCGATGCCGCGACGAGCCAACTGCGGAGCTACCTCCAGGCCACCTACGACCGCTACCGGAAGCCGATCTGGCTCACCGAGTACGCCCTGATCGACTTTTCGGGCGGCACCCCGAGGTATCCGACGCCGGAACAGCAGGCCGCGTTCGTGACGAAGTCGACCGCCATGCTCCAGGCGCTTCCCTTCGTCGAACGCTACGCGTGGTTCACCCTCTCCGCGGACCGCGGCGGCACTGGCCTGTACAACCGGGCAACGCCCAACCGGGTGGGTACGGCCTACCGCGCGGCCGGCTGAGCGCGAGCCCCGCCCGCCCCTGCGGACAGGCGCGATCGACCGCGCAGCCCGGACCGGCGCGAAGCCGGTCACCCGGGAGGGAAGACTCGGATCGCGGGTGAGCCCGGCGGGTGGTGGATCACCGTGTCCACCACCCGCCGGGCGACACCGCGTGGCTGACCGGCTCGGCCCGTCGGCCCGCCCGTCGACCCGCCCTTCCGGGATGCCGTCAGGGCCGACGTTCGCAGGAGTCCGGTGCGGGCGCGGTGGCCGGCCGCCCCGGGGGCCGGCGTCAGTAGACGAGGATGTCCCAGTGGCTGCCCTCGTTGCAGTACAGGTTGCCCGAGGCGGCCTTCCACTGCGGGTAGCCGTCGCCCCGGTAGCCGATGTAGGTGAAGCTGTTCTGGATGTAGCCGTCGATGCAGGAACTGCGGGCGATGTCGACCTTGTAGCCGTTGTAGTGGCTGTAGGTGCCGGAGGCGTGGCCCACCTCGGTCCCGCCCGTGATGTTGATGGCACAGCCGCTGGCCCGCTTGAGGGTGATGATGGCGCTCACCGTGCCCGAGTTGATCTGCTCGAACGAGGTGCAGGTGGAGTTGGACCTGGTGGTACATCCCCCGCTGGAACTCCACGTGATGCCGGCGCTGCTGAACTGACCGGCGGCCGTCGACTGCGACAGCTTGGTACCGCTGGCGCCGGCCGTGGGCGCCGAGACGGCGAGGCCGGCCAGGGCCAGGGCAACGACGGTGGCTGCGGTGCGTGGCTTCATCTGCATCTCCCGGTGACGATGGTGGACCTCCGACCCGGCCCCCGGATCCGGGCGGGCCTCGGCAGGCGGACGGGTGGCCCGGCACCGGACGAAAGAGGACCGGTCCGGACCACGGGATCGTGCGACGTGCGGTGACGCGGCAGTGCTCCGGCGCGAGGGACGATCCGCGCTGCGCCCCCGCCCGCAGATCCTGCGTGAGGAGCGGGCTTCGAGGACCGGTGCCGCACCAGGATGACCCACCACCGTCTATGCGAGTAGACCCCGGCCCGTGAATTTCGTGTGACGACGAGGCGTCCGTCCCCCAGGGGCCGACCGGCCCGGCGGCCGAGGCGGTGGCGACCGGGACGAGGGAGGCGGTCCCGCAGCGGCGGCAGGCGGTGGACGCGTCGGCGTCGAGGGCGGCGAACAGGTCGAGGGCGGCGGTGAGATGACGCGTCGGCAGACACGGTTCATTCGGTCGACGGGCGTGATCCCCACGCGCATGCACATCGCTCCGGTTCCGGGCTGCAGGGACCGTACGGCGCGACACCGCGTTGTAGCATGTCGTCCATGCGATGACAGCGGACCGGTCAACGGAAGGGTGACGGCATGACGGTGCGGGACACCGGCACGGCCGGGACAGGGCCGGCCTCGTTCCTGGCCGCCGCCGCCGCGCTGGGCACGATGGACGCCACCGCCCGCACGGCCCGCCACGCGCCTGCGGACACCGCGGACCAGCGCGACCCGCAGCAGGCCCTGTCCGCGCTCCTGATGCTGCGCCACCTCCGCGAGGAACTCGCAGGCTGGGAGACCGGCCTGATCGAGACCGCCCGCGGCGCCGGCGCCACCTGGACCGACCTCGCCGAACCGATGGGCGTGCGGAGTCGACAGGCCGCCGAGCGCCGCTACCTGCGCATGCGCCCCGACAGCGACGCCGGCACCGAGGTGGGCAGCACCGGCGAGCAGCGCGTCCGGGCCGCACGCGACCGGCGCGCCGCCGACCGCGCGGTGGCCACCTGGGCCCGCGACAACGCCGCGGACCTGCGCCGTCTCGCCGGACAGATCAGCGCCCTGGACGGCCTCGCCACCTCGGCGGCACCCGCCGTACAACGCCTGCTGGACGCACTCGGCCACCACGACCCCGCCCGCCTGCTCGCCCCGCTCGCCGGGACCCGGCCCCTCCTGGAGGCGGACCACCCGACGATCGCCGACCGCCTCGACGCGCTCACCGCCCGAACCGAGCAGCTGCGCACCGACAGTGACCGGCGGCGCCGCAGACCCTCCGTCGGCCCGTGACCGCGAGCCCGCCGGGCCGCGGCCCGCAGCGCGCGAGACGGTGCCGGAGCTGACCGGCGGGCCCGCTGCGGTGGCCCTGGTCGAGCAGGCCGTGCCAGCCGCGCCACGCCCGGCGACCGTTGCCGCCCGAGCCGTCCCACCAGCCCCTCGACCACATCCGAAGACCCCGGTCCGGACCCGGCACACCCGTCCGGATCCGGCCGTTGACCCGACCCGACCCGAACCCTTTCCCGTACGCACACCCGAAGGAGACGCCTCCCGTGGCCAGCCCGACCGAGACGCTGGAGTTCCAGGCGGAGACCCGCCAGCTGCTGCAGCTGGTGATCCACTCGATCTACTCGAACAAGGACATCTTCCTGCGCGAGCTGATCTCCAACGCCTCCGACGCCCTCGACAAGCTCCGTCTGGAATCCCTCACCGACACCGACCTCGCAGTCGACACGTCCGACCTGCACATCACGCTGGAAGTCGACCAGGAGGCCCGCACCCTGACGGTGCGGGACAACGGCATCGGCATGACCCGCGACGACGTCGTCGACCTGATCGGCACCATCGCCAAGTCCGGCACCGCCGGCCTGCTGGCCAAGATCAAGGAGGCCAAGGACGCGGAGGCGGCGCAGAGCCTGATCGGGCAGTTCGGCGTCGGCTTCTACTCGGCGTTCATGGTCGCCGACAAGGTCACCCTGCGTACCCGCCGCGCCGGCACCGAGCAGGGCACCGCGTGGGAGTCCGACGGTGAGGGCACCTACACGATCGCGCAGGCCGACGGCCTGCCGGTGGGCACCTCGGTCACGCTGCACCTCAAGCCGGCGGACAGCGAGGACGGGCTCGGCGACTACCTGGCGGCACGCAAGATCCGTCAGATCGTCAAGCAGTACTCGGACTTCATCCGCTGGCCCATCCGGATGGCCGCCGAAGCCGCCGGTGCGGACACGGACCCGGGCGACGGGGAAGCGGCCGCGGACGGCCCGGAGACGCTGAACTCGATGAAGGCCCTGTGGGCCCGCCCGCGCAGCGAGGTGACCGAGGCCGAGTACAGCGAGTTCTACCAGCAGATCAGCCACGACTGGCAGCCCCCGGCCGAGACCGTCCACATGCGCGCCGAGGGCACCTTCGAGTACGAGGCGCTGCTGTTCATCCCCGCCCACGCCCCGTTCGACCTGTTCTCCCGCGACACCAAGCGGGGCGTGCAGCTGTACGTCAAGCGCGTGTTCATCATGGACGACTGCGACGCGCTGATGCCGAACTACCTGCGCTTCGTCAAGGGCGTCGTCGACGCCCACGACCTCTCGCTGAACGTCTCACGCGAGATCCTGCAGCACGATCGCCAGATCACCGCGGTTCGCCGGCGCCTCGTCAAGAAGGTCCTCGGCGCGATGAAGACCATGCAGACCACGAAGGCCGACGCCTACGCCGAGCTGTGGGAGCAGTTCGGCCGGGTGATCAAGGAAGGCCTGCTGGAGGACCGCGACAACACCGACGCGCTGCTCGAGCTGGTCCGCGCCGCCTCGACGAACGACCCGGAGAAGGCGACCACGCTGCGCGAGTACGTCGCGCGGATGAAGGACGGCCAGGATACCGTCTACTACCTGACCGGCGAGAACCGCCAGACGGTGGAGAGCTCCCCGCACATGGAGGCCTTCGCCGCCAAGGGCTACGAGGTCCTGATCCTCACCGACCCCGTGGACGAGGTCTGGACCGACCAGGTCCCCGCCTTCGACGGCCACCGGTTCCAGTCCATCGCCAAGGGGCAGGTCGACCTCGACCACGACGCCGACGGCGACGTCAGTGACGAGGCGAAGGCGGAGAAGGCCCAGCGCGAACAGGACTTCGCCGACCTCCTCGGGTGGCTGCAGACCACCCTGGCCGCTCACGTCAAGCAGGTCCGCCTGTCCACCCGGCTCACCACCTCCGCCGCGTGCCTGGTCGGCGACGCCCACGACCTGACCCCCACCCTGGAGAAGATGTACCGGGCCATGGGCCAGGAGCTGCCGCCGGTCAAGCGCATCCTCGAACTCAACCCCGGCCACCCGCTCATCACCGCCCTCCACCAGGCCCACCGGACGAAGCCCGAGGACCCGGCGCTCGCGGACACCGCCGAGCTCGTCCACGGCAGCGCCCTGCTCGCCGAGGGCGGCGACCTGCCCGACCCGGCCCGCTTCACCCGGCTCCTGACCGACCGCCTCTCCCAGGCCCTGTAGCCGCTGCGGGTGCGCGACTGCACGGCCGAGCGTGCCGGGCCGGCCGTCGCGCACCGCACGGAGCGGCCCGTGACAGCGGCAGAGGTCCCCCTGCCGGAGCGTCCGGCAGGGGGACCGTCACGGTGTCGGGAAACCGTCAGGAGAGCATCAGGAGACCGTCACCGAGACGGTTTCCGGGCTGCCGCTCTGGTAGACCGAGTCGCCGCTGTAGACGGCCGTGACGACGTGCACTCCGGGGGTTCTGAAGAAGACGACACGCCCAGCGGCCCCGCAGTTCCCGAGGTTGAGGACCAGCCGTGCCGTGCCCAGGGGCGTGCCGGTCGTGGTGTCGGTGAACGTCACCGTCCCGGTGGGCGGGGTCGTGGCGCCGGTACCGCTGGGGCAGACCAGGTCGTCGAGCACCACCGGGCGGCCGAGCCGGACCTGCGGGGGCAGCGCGATCAGACGCGTGTTCACCGGCTTGCCCGGAGTGGTGTAGCTGATGGTGATGCCCGCGGCGGCGCTCGTCACCGTGGGGCCGGTGCCGCCGGCGGGGACCAGGGACGAGCCGCCGCCTCCGCCGCCTCCGCCCCCGCTCGGGCTGATGAACGGGTTGATGTTGCCGCCGCCGCCACCGCCGTAGTAGCCGCCGCCCCCCGCACCACCGGTCAGGGAAGCACCCGGGCCGCCGCCGGTGCCGCCGGCACCGAGCGTGCCGGGCCCACCGCCGTAGAACCCGCCCCCGCCGGTGCCGCCGGCCCCGCCGTGCGTGGACGTGCCCGCACCGCCACCCGCGCCCCCGTTGCAGGTCGCGTCGGTGCCCGGCTGGCCGGCGTCTCCGCCCTTGCTTCCGGTGCACTGGCCGGCCCAGCCGGCTCCGCCGCCGCCCGCAGCCACGATGAGCCGGGAGTCGGTGGTGGTGAGCGGCGTGGTACCGGGTTGGGTGCGGACGTCGGAGGCGCCGCCTCCTCCGCCGCCGAAGTGGGTACTGCCGCCGCCGTTGAAGCCGCCGGTGCACTGCGCGCCGCCGGTGCACGAGGCGGTGTTGGCGGCGCCGCCGACTTCGACGTAGAGGGTCTGCCCGCCGGCCAGCCCGGTGAGCGTGCCGGACACCTGAGCGCCCCGGCCGCCGCCGACGCCGTTGTCCTCCAGGCCGCCGGCGGCACCGGTCGCCGTGACGTCGGCCTGCGTGACACCGGCCGGGACGGTGAACGTCTGCTCGGCGCCGGTGAACACGAACGTGCAGGTGGTGGTGGGGCCGGACACCGTGCAGGTGCCCTGCGCGTGGGCGGGCGCGGTCAGCGCCAGCGGAGCGATGCCAGCCGTACAGAACAGGCCGGCCGCGATGGCCAGTGCCCGGCTCCGGCGGGCCACCGAACCGGTGCCGGGCACGCCTGCGCCCGAGCCCGGCTGACCGCCGGCTGGCGGCAGTGTGGACGTCACAATCTGCTCCCTGAAGAGGAGGGGGACCTTGTCGGCAGGAAGTTGCCGCCTCCACCCTGAGCCAGGCAGCGCAGGTCGCCGGTCGCACGTGGCCTGACACACCACCGGCGTCACCCCGGCGGGCCTGCACACGCCTGCGCCGGTTCGCCGGTTCGCCGGTGGCGTCGGTCACAGCTCAGCGTGTGTCCGCCACGACCTGCCGGATCACCGTGCCGGGCTCGTCGCCCGGCTCCTCCCCGAGGAACCCGTCGGCGTCACGCAGGCCGTACGGTCCCATGAGCCGTGCCCCGGCCGCGCCGGCCGGGTACCACCGGTGGTCGAGCAGTGCCTGCCCACCGCCACATCGGCACCCGGAGGCCACCCGCTCGACGGCCCGGCCTGCACGTCCACCACGCCACCCGGGCACCGGCCGGATCGCACCCGGCGCGGTGTGTCGGGACGCCCCGGGTCGCCGATGCGCCCGGTGTCCGGCCCTCAGAAGGTGATGCGCACCTTCAGCGCGGTTCGCTCGTCCATCGCCCGGTAGCCGTCCGGCACTCCGTCGAGGCCGACGGTGCGGTCGAAGACCAGACCGGGATCGATGGCGCCGGACAGCACGTCGGGCAGCAGCTCCGGGATGTACGCGCGGGCGGGGGCCACGCCGCCGCGCAGCGAGATGTTGCCGTCGAACATCCGGGAGATGTCGACTCCGGCACTGCCGCCGTGCGGCACGCCGACGAAGCCGACCGCGCCACCGTCACGGGTGACGGAGATCGCGGTGCGCATCGATTCCTCGGTGCCGACCGCCTCCAGGACGGCGTGCGCGCCCTGACCGCCGGTCAGTTCCCTGACCGCCTCGACCGCGGCCTCTCCGCGCTCGGCCACCACATCGGTGGCGCCGAAGGTCCGGGCGATCGCGGTGCGCGCCTCGTGGCGGCCCAGCGCGATGATCCGGCCGGCGCCGAGGCGCTGCGCGGCGAGCACCCCGCACAGGCCGACCGCGCCGTCGCCGACCACCACGACGGTACTGCCCGGCCGGACACCGGCGGTGACGGCGGCGTGGTGGCCGGTGCTCATCACGTCGGACAGCGCGAGCAGGCCGGGCAGCAGCTTCTCCTCGCCGGCCGCCTCCTTCGGCAGCTTGACCAGGGTGCCGTCGGCGAACGGGACGCGGACGGCTTCGCCCTGGCCGCCGTCGGACCCGACCTCGCCCCAGAAACCGCCCTGCGGGCAGGATGTGTGCAGGCCGTCGTGGCAGTAGTCGCAGACACCGTCGGACCAGACGAACGGCGCGACCACGAAGTCACCGCGGGTGACCCCGGTCACCTCGGAGCCGGTCTCCTCGACGATGCCGAGGAACTCGTGGCCGATCCGCTGGCCGGCCACCCGGGACGCCACACCCCGGTAGGCCCACAGGTCACTGCCGCAGATGCAGGCGCTCACCACCCGCACCACTGCGTCGGTCGGGTGCCGGAGCACCGGGTCCGGCACCTCCTCGATCCGGACGTCACGGGGGCCGTGGATGACGGTGGCACGCACGAGGCACTCCTGGCACTGCTCGACGACGGGGAAGACGACAGCCAGGGTCGCCGGGCGGGGACACCCGCGTCCAGCTACATCTCCTACAACCTGGCCTTAAGATGGACTGATGCTCGATGTGAGGCGCCTCGTCCTGCTCCGTGACCTGGAGGTGCACGGCACGGTCACCGCCGTCGCCGACCTCCACGGCGTCACCCCCTCCGCCGTCTCGCAGCAGCTGCGGCTCCTGGAGGAGGAGACCCGTACCCGCCTGCTGGAACGCACCGGCCGCTCGGTCCACCTCACCGCCGCGGGCCGTCGGCTGACCGGCGACACCGAGCACGTGCTCGCCGCACTCGAACACGCCCGCGTCCGCCTGCTCGCCGCGGCCCGGCACCCCGCGGGTCCCCTGCGCCTCGCGTGCTTCCCCAGCGCCCTGGCCCCGGTGGCCGCCCCGCTCGCCACGGCCCTGGAAGCCGCCCACCCGGACCTGCGGCTCCACATCACCGAGGCCGAACCCGAGGCCGCCCTACGCCTGCTGCTCCAGCGCCGCGCGGACGCCGCCCTCGTCTACCGGTACGACAACCTGGCCGCTCCGCCGCTCCCGGGCGTGGCAACCCGGACGCTGTGCACCGACCCGCTGGTCGCGGTCCTGCCCCGCGACCACCCGGCCGTCCGGGCGGACCGCGCCCCCGTCGACCTGGCGGAGCTCGCCGACACGCCGTGGATCACCGCCCCGGCGCAGAGCGCGTGCGGAGAGGCCGTACTCCACGCCTGTCGCTCCGCCGGGTTCACTCCCCGGGTCCGACACGTCTGCACCGACTTCACCGCCATGATCGCCCTCGCCGCGAGCGGGGGCCACACCGTCCTCGCCCCCCGCATGGCCGCCGCCCACCTGCCGCCCGCCCTCACCGCGCTGCCGGTGACCGACACCGCCCTCGCCCGCACGATCGGGATCGCCACCCGCCACGACACGGCGGACGAACCCGCCATCACCGCCTGCCTCGACACCCTGCGCACACTCCTGCGGGAGGCGGACGGGCAGCACGGCCCGGCCGTGTCCTGACGCGTCCCGCGCGCACGGAAGGGACACGTCCCGGAGAGGCGCACGCCGGCGAGGCGGACACCTCGTCGGCTGTTCGGGTGCGCCGCAGCACGGGGTGCGGGCCCCGGGGCAGGAGACCCGTCGTCCCGGGTTCCCTCGTCGTCGGAGGCGCGCGTGAACACAACCGTCGTCCTGCTCGTCGCCCCGCTCGCCATGGCCGCGGCGCTCGCAGCGACCGCTGCGGGCGGCCCGTCCGGCCCTACCGGCCCGTCCCGCTCGAAGCGTGCCGGGCGGGCACCCGCCAGGACCCGAGGAACGCAGCTGAGCCCGACGCTCGGGACGCGGCCCCGCGCGGGCGCGGTCGCCCCTCGTGCGCCCGGCCGGGCGGCACCGCCCTGGCGCAGGACGTCCGCGTCCGCGGTGTCACACGGGCTTGACGGCCAGGACGTCGACGGGGCGGATGTCCGGGGCGCCCGCCAGCAACGTGGGAACGATCTCCATGAGGGCGGCGGCGATCGGTCCGTTCAGGTGGGCGGTGCGGCCGGCCTCGTCGGTGAAGGTGTCGAAGATCCCGAAGACGGTCGGGCTCTCCCGGAACGCGAACCAGGTCACGGTCTGCGCTTCGGCGCGGGCCGCGTCCAGGGCTCCGCGCAGGAGCGCCTCGACGGCGTCCGCATGCTCCGGCCGGGCTTCGATGCGGGCCAGCAGACCGACGTTCGATTCCATGACGTGCACTCCGATCCTGAGGTGTCCGAGCGGCCCCGGCGGGGGCGGCCCCGGAGCAATCGGTAACACGGTGCGGGGGCGCGCCCCCGCAGACGGCCCCGCCGCAGCGGCTCGTTCACCGTCCCGGCGGCGTACGGCGCGCGCGGTCGACGGTCAGCCGCAGGTGCTGCTGGCCCCGTCGTCCCGCCCGCCCGCAGAATCTTCTCGGCCGTGGAGCGATGAGTTCTGCTCCGCGTTCCGGTCTACACCCCGAACACCCGGAGCATCACGACGCATGGGAGAGAGCACATGTCCTTTCAGGCATACCTGGACACGATCGAGACCAAGACGGGTCTGACGCCGAGGGAGTTCATCGCACTGGCCGAACAGCGCGGCTTCGACGACCCGTCCACGAAGGCAGGGGTGATCCTCTCGTGGCTCAAGGAGGACTACGGCCTGGGCCGGGGACACGGCATGGCCCTCGTCCACGTCCTGAAGCACGGCGCGAAGATCGACGCCAAGCACGTGGGCACGACGGGCTCTCACCGCGACGCCTCCGACACGCTCTGGCTGGACGGCAGGGCGAGCCGGCCCGCGTGACCGCCAGGAGCCGCTGAACCGTGCGACCGTCCCGGCCCGGCCGGGACGCCGGAGGACCGGCCCGCTGCCCGTTCGGGGGTGCGGACCGGTCCCGGCGGTCTCTCAGACCTG
The DNA here is from genome assembly GCF_042735125.1 of Kitasatospora sp. NPDC059599. Taxonomy (NCBI): domain Bacteria; kingdom Bacillati; phylum Actinomycetota; class Actinomycetes; order Kitasatosporales; family Streptomycetaceae; genus Kitasatospora; species Kitasatospora sp. NPDC059599. Next base: position 66,321 of record NZ_JBHWCL010000009.1, read on the forward strand.
GCTCCGGTTCTTGTTGAACCGGGTTCCGATGATCCTGGTGGATCCGGTCGGCAGGGCGACCAGTGCGCGGATCCGGGCCCGGTTGTTGGACACGACCGAGGTGAGTCCCACCCTCAGCGTGTACGAGGCGGTCGGGTCCTGGTTGAGCCGGAAGAACGTGTTCGAGAGGCCTCCCCAGCCGTTCTCCGCTTCCTGCTCGAACGGGGTGAGGCCCTGGGTGACGGCGTCGCGGTTCCGGAACGCGTCGTGGTAGTGCCGCTGGACGTCGGGGAAGCGGGCCGCCTCCGAGAACATGTTGATCATCTGGAGCAGTGCCGAGGCGGTCCGCGCGTTGGTCCGGGCGTTCGTCCCGACGAACTCGTCCTCCGGCGTCGTGGCCAGGTGGAGGATCCGGTCCCAGATGTTGTCGTACCCGATCCGCATCGTGTAGCGGGTGTCGGCGCCCTCGACGTTGGTCAACGAGTTGTACGTCCCGCCGAACCGGAGATTGCGGGGAGTGTGGTCGGGCGGAAGGAAGTTGGCGTAGGTGTCCTCCTGCCGGTCGTTGAACATCTAGGCGTTGCGCGAGTAGCCGGGGCTGAACCCGACGAGGTACAGGTCGGTGGCCTGGAGTACAGGGTGACGTGCTGCACGACACCGCGCCGGTCCGGGACGGCGAGCTGGATCGACAGCAGGAGCCGGCCCGTCTCCGGGCAGCGCCGCGAGCACGGGCCCGATGAGGCTGCTCGGCCGCACTGCTCGACGTGCACCTGTTCCGCGCAGCGCCGGACCCGAGGGGCCCGCTTCGCCCGGCTGCCGTCGCGGTCCCGTCGGGGCCCTGCTGCCACTCGCCGTGACCGTCCGGTCGCCGGCCGCGCGCCGACCCTCCGTCACCGTCCCGGACCTCGCCGGGCAGCCCCAGCGGTCGTGGACCGGGATTGTCGGAAACCGGTCACCGGGAGTGGACCGGCACCGCGCGCACCTTCCGCGCGGCGAACACGGAATGCCCTACAGACCGTCACCGGGCCCGGGTCACAGAATCCTCGGCGCTTTCTCCCGGGGGAGAAAGATACTAGCGGAGCGGCAAGACGCAGGACTACTGTTATGTCAGGCGCCGAAAGCAGAGCGATCCCCACAGGGTCGAACCCTCCGAGGCCCGACCGCGTCAAGGATCCGGCGGATACGTTGTGACGCAAGGTGCCACCCCCTGCGTGCTCTGCGGGTTTCGGCCGGTTTCATCCGGGAGGTACCCATGGTTTTCTTCAATTCTGCGGACTCCACCGGGCGAGGTGAGTTCTGGCAGAACTTCAACGAATCCAATGCCAACCCTGCCAAGGGTATCGTCGCCTCCATCTGCGAGCTGGGCTTCGAGGGGATACCGCAGGCCGGAGATGCTGTCATGACAGTCCACAACGTGGTTCCGGTGAACGGTCAGATCGCTTTCCGTATTTCCATCAAGAGGACCGACGGAAGCGACTGGCCGAACGATCTCCACTACCGGGTCATCTACGCAATCGGGTGAGTCCGACCCGAATACCCGAATGGTCGTCCTGTCGCGAGGCGGGGCGACCCCGGACGGCCTCCGGAGGCGAACGGCCCCGGAGGCCATTTCCCAAGTGAGTGCGAAAGATGTCTGATTTCAGGGACGCCGGGCAGGCCGTGAACGAGTCCAGGCAATTCTTCATGGAGGACGCAGGTATCCACAGGATTCGCTACCACCTGCTCCGGCTCGGGGCCATCGGCCCGCTCGGCGAGCAGGAGGTCGACGAGCTGGGAGAATTCGTCCGACTCGTCTTTCTGGGTGACGGCGCCGCAGCCGACGTGGCTGCCAAGATCGCGGGGCGGCCCGATGCGAGTCCGCTGGCCGTGGCTATCGTCTCGGTGGTCCCGGACACGGCGGATTCCGGCTCCCCCGCGGTCGACCCCAAGGACGTCCTGACGAGCGCCATCGCGGGTGCGTACCTCTGCACCGGTGACCTGTCGGGAGTCGACCGCTCCCTGGTGGCGCCACTGGGAGCGGTCGCCGGAGCAACCGCCGCGCTGCTCCGGCCGATCCTCACGGAGAGCATGAGCGAAGTCGCCCTGGAGGACTACCTGCGCATGCAGGACTGACCGGCCGGGCAGGACGGGTCGGCCCCGCCCGGACCGCGACGGCGGAGGCCGGGCCGGTTCCCTACACCCGACACCCGGGCGGGCGGGTCATATCCGCCGGATCTGCCGCATGCGGTGTGCGCCGTCACTACGCTGCGACGTGACGGGCGGACGGGCGTGTCCGCCGGAGAGCTACCTCGGGGGCGTCGGTGGATGCTGCGTTGATCACGTTGGCGACGGCTGCCGGAACGGCTGTGGCACAGGCAGCCGGAACGGATGCGTGGACCGGCTTCCGCGGCCGGGTGGCGCGGCTGTTCGGCCGCGGCAGGGCCGGGGCGGACTCCTCGGCCGTGGTCCTGGAACGGCTGGACCGTACGGCCGCGGAGGTGACGGACGCCGGTCCTGGCGAGCTGGAGCAACTGCGGGAGCGGGCGGCCCTGGCGTGGCAGACCCGGTTCCGCGACCTGCTGGAGGAGACCGGCGGCGCCGAGCGCGATGCGGTGGCCGTCGGCCTGCGGGAGCTGGTGGCCTCCGCCGGGCAGGCCGGCGTGGGCGGCGTCTCGGCCTCCGGGAGGGGGATCGCCGTCGGCAACGTGGCGGCCCACGACCACGCGGTGGCGGCGGGGCGGATGGGCGACGTGACGATCGGAAACCCTCCCGTGCCGGGGGCGGAGACCAGCTGACCGCTCCCGCTCCCGGCACCGCGCCTGCTCCCGCTCCCGCTCCCGCTCCCGCTCCCGCTCCGAACGTCGCCGCGGACACCGCGATCGTCGGACACGGCGGCGGGGTCGCGGCCTTCAGCCGTCGTCCGGCGAGGAAGAAGCAACCTGTGCAGGTGACACACGGCAGTCGCCGCCGTCCGGGTGCCGTCCGGACGGCGTCCGGAACCGGCCCGGCGGCCCGGCCGGGCGGAGCGGCGACGGCCGCCCCGCCCCGACGTGGACGACTCCGTCCGAGCGGCCACCGCCCCGGCCCCTCTCGCGACCCGGAGGACGTCATGACCACACGGCGGTGCCGGCGGTGACGACCCCGGAGGTTCCGCCGCAGCCGAGCGGCCGGCGTCTGCTGCTCGGTGTCGTCCGGGACGTCGTGGTCCCGATCGCGCTGTACTACGGCCTGCGCGCCGCCGGTGTCAGCGTCTTCGTCGCGCTGCTGGCCGGGGCCCTCCTGCCGGCGCTCACCACGGCGGTGCAGTGGCTGCGCACGCGCAGCCTGGAGGGCATGGCGGGCTTCGTCGCCGGGACCATGCTGCTCGGCGTCGCAGCCGCACTGGTCGGCGGCAGCCCCCGGTTCCTGCTGGCCAAGGACGGCTGGCTGACCGGCGTCGCCGGGCTCTGGTTCCTGATCTCGATCAGGGCCAGGCGCCCGCTGGTCTTCCACGGCGGCCGGCCCCTGCTGGAGGGTCGGTTCCGCTCCGACGGCACCTCCTGGGACGTGCTGTGGGAACGCGAGCCGGCCTTCCGGCGGATCTGGCGGGTGTCGACGGCGATCTGGGGCGTGGCGATGCTGCTCGATGCGGCTGCGCGGGTCGTGATGGCCTACTCCCTGCCGGTGGACGTGGTGCCCGGCCTCGGCGCGCTGCTCTGGCCGGTCACGCTGCTGCTGTTGCAGGTGGTGAACGGCATCTACTACGAGGTGGCCGGGCTCTGGCGGCTCACCTCCGGTACGGCCCGCTCGGCGGCCGGCTGAACGCCCGCCTGCCGTGCCCCGGCCACACCGGGCGGCGTGGTGGAACGGTGCGCCCCCGGGCCCGGGCGGCCGCGTCCGCTGACCCACCGACAGGCAGGGCGGGCCGGGGTTTGTAGTCTCGCCGCATGGAGAAGACCGTCACGTACCTGGAGATGACCGACCCGGCCGAACTGCGCCCGTCCCGGCCGGTCGCCGCGCTGGCCCTCGTCCCGGCCGACGGCTCGTCCCCCGAGGTACAGGCCGTCCAGGCACGCGTCGGGGCGCCGCACGGCTGGCGCAGCACCGCCCGCACCGCAGCCGACTGGGCGTCACACCTGACCGAGCACCCCCGGCGCCAGTACTGGCTGCTGACGCACGACGGAGAACCCGCCGGCGTCGCCAACCTGGAGCCGCACCCGGACGGCGACGTGGAGATCACCACCTTCGGGCTCGTCCCGGAGCACGTCGGCCGCGGCCTCGGCGGCTACGCGCTGACGCTCGCGCTGCGCCAGGCATGGGCCACCGAACCGCTCGGCGCCGAGTCCGTCCGGCGGGTCTGGCTGCACACCGACACCGACGATCACCCGAACGCCCTGCGCAACTACGAGAACCGGGGCCTGCGCCCGTACGACGTCCGGACCGAGACCGTCGGCACCGCCTGAGGGTACGGGGCGGCCGGGTGATCACCCGCTGGTGAGGTCGTCGGCACGGCGGCCGATGTCCCGGCCCTCGTCGCCCACCGGTGCTCGGCTCCGGGCAGCGCCCATATCCCGGGCAGGGCCCGGTCAGTAGTGGCGGTCGGTCCATTCGCTGTCAGGGATGCGGCTTTCCGGGACGTGAACGCATCGATCGGCCCAGTCGTGGGCGACGAACACGGGCCGGCTGAGTACGACATCCCCGGCGCGCTGGGCGCGGAGGACCACCCCGAGCGTCTCGGTACCGGGGTCCGCGTGCGGGCCGTAGCGCAGCTCGTGGCCGTGAGTGGTCGTGTACTCGATGAAGGCGGCTTCGAGTTCGGACGGTACGCGGCCGACCAGCCGGAGCCCGTCGAGGGTGACCTGGGGCCCGCGCCGTGCGTTGACGGCCACGCAGGTCAGGCGGCCCGCGTCGTAGTAGGCCGTGAGCGCGGGGCCGCCCGGAGCGTGGGTGAGGGCGAACTCGTGACTCCCCACGTCGCCGTAGTGGTTCGTGCTGCGCGGGGAAGGCTCCAGGTAGCCCGCGACTGCCTGCGTGGCGTCGTCGTGCGCCATACCGAACCGCAGCGGGCCCACACTCTTCAGCGGCTCCCACACCCACTGGGCCCGGTCGGCCTCGTCGACGACCACCCGCCACTGGTTCCAGAACGTCATTCGCCATACTCCTCATCGAACGAGCGTCCAGGCTACCCGCCACCCCGCTGCTGATCCTGTGCGCCGCCGACCTGCCGCCCCTCGCTCACGACTCGCAGGCCGTGACCACGACCGCGCTCGCTCCGCGTCCGCCCCGGCCGGGTGCGGCGGTGGCCTCGTGGTGGTCGTCGCCGTGACCGGGGGTCAGCGCGGCATCGGTGCAGATCGTGGTCCCTGGCTCCAGGGCGGGGTGGGCCCCGTATCCGTCCTGGCGGTGGGTGCGGGTCCCGTGGCCGTGCCGGGGCTGCGGGTCGACGGTGGACACTGCGCCCGGGCCCGGTGGTGTCGGTACTGGCACCGCTGCCCCGGCAAGCCGATCATGGCGCTGGCACGGTCCGTACCGGCCGGTGCCGGGGCCCCGCCCCGCCCCGAGCCGGGTCGGCCGGTCGGTGCACCGACCGATGGCACCTGCCGCCCGCCGCCGGCCCGCGCACCCCCTCGCCCCCGTCGTCCGCACCAGGTAAGGACCCCTTCATGGCCGTCTCCCGGACACCGTCCGCCGCCCGTCGTGCCACGGCACTCCGCTGCGCGAGCGTGGCCCTCTCGCTCGGCATCGCCCTCACGGCAAGCAGCGCGGGCACCGCCCCCAGGGCGTGGGCCGACGACGCCCCGTTCCCCGTACCCGTGGCGGCCGGCCCGGCCGACCAGGTGATCACGGTCCACGCGGACGGCACCCGGGCCACCGTGACCCTCTGGGAACGACGCGACGGCCTCTGGCACTCCCTCGACTCCACCACCGACGCACGCGTCGGCTCCGGTGGCCTCCACGACGGCCTCACCCGTGTCCAGGGCACCGGCACCACGCCCACCGGCACCTACACCCTCACCCAGGCCTTCGGCATCGCCCCCGACCCCGGCACGACCATGCCCTACCACCAGGTCACCGCCCACGACTGGTGGGTCCAGGACCCCACCTCCGCCCACTACAACCAGATGCGCACCGACACCCAGGGCGGCTTCCACCTCACCGAACAAGGCCCCCTCGGCAGCGAACACCTCATCAACTACCCCGTCCAGTACGACAACGCCCTGGTCATCGACTTCAACACCTCCCCCGCCGTCAAGGGCCGCGGCGCCGGGATCTTCCTCCACGACCTCGGCCCCCAGGCCGGCCCCACCGCCGGCTGCGTCGCCGTCCCGGCCGTCTTCATGAACCGCACGATGCGCTGGATCAACCCCGCCGACCACCCCGTCATCGCCATCGGATAGCCCCCGCGCCCCGTGCCGCACACGGCCCGCCGGCGTCCGGGCCCGCGCCGAACGGATCGGGCTCGGGCCGAGGCGGGCTAGGGGGCCCGTCCGCGGGCTACGACCCCGCGGAGGCGTTGTCGTCCGCGGCGCGCGCCGCGGTGCCGAACCGCCAGGCCTCGATGTCGCGGTAGCGGATCGGCCCCGGGCCCCGGGCGATGTTGCTGCCGACCAGGTGGAGGCGCTCCGCCGGCCACGGCCGACCCACGAACCCGGCGAGCCCGGCCGCCGCCCGCGGCACGCTGACCGGATCCTCACGGCGCGACCGCGCCAACGTCAGATGCGGGCGCAGCGGGCGCTCGGCGAAGTCGATCCCGCAGGACCGGACCAGCTTCCGGACGTCGGCGGCCAGCAGGTGCAGGCCCTCCAGGTCCCCGCCGATCCCGCTCCACAGCAGTCGCCCGTCGAAGTGGCCTCCCCCGCGCAGGCCCAGCCGCAGAGCAGGGCGCGACGACGCCTGGCCCGCCAGCACGGACTGCAGCAACGGCACCGCCGTACGCGGCAGTTCACCGAGGAACGCCAAGGTGATGTGCCAGTCCTCGATCCGGTTCCACCGCAGCCCCGGATACATCGTGTACGCGGGCTGCAGGGCGCGGGCCAACTCCTCCTTGGCGTCATCGGGCGGTGCCAACGCCACGAACACACGCAACGTCGGCGACTCGGGGGAAACATCCACCAGGGATTTCTAGCACCCCCCGCGGGCTCCCACGCAACGCGGACCTGCAGTGACGACAACCAGCGATCGTGGGCGGTGAGTCCGGCGACGGCTTGCGCGTTCCCGTCAGAGGGAGTCCACGGTGTGCCGATACCTGCTGTTCCGCCGGCCCCGAAGGCCGTAGATTCACCCCGGGCCCACGATGTGGCAGAGGGCGGGACGGCTGGAGACACCATTGCGGGACAGTTTTTCCGACGGATTCCTTACCCGGCTGGCGCACGACACGCATCCGGTGGACCTGATGTGCCTCTATCTGCTGCACGGCTCGGTCGAACGGATCCCTGGCCTGGTGGCCGATCCGGAGACGCTGTCGTTCAGGCACCTGAGCCAGCATGTCCGCGCCGAGGACCGGTCCGGCTACGGCGACGCGGAGACGTTCTCGCTGTGGATCAGGAGCAAGGTCCGCGGGCGCCTGTACGGCTTGGAGTTCAGGATCTACTTCATCGCCGGTGAGCCCTTTGCCGACGCGGTGATTCCGTTCGGTGCCCCGGTCGGCCTGCCCCGGTTCTTGCACCACCTTCGTGGGTGCTACGGCTCGGGGGGAGCTCCGGGCGACTGGGACTTCGACGTGTACACCGACGTGCGTGATCTGCGCGAGAGTGTCGTGCTGTTCGGCAACCGGCGCGAAGTCTGGTTCCAGGTCAACCGCGGCCCGGTGGTGGCGGGCCGGTCGAAGGTGCTTCCCCGGACCCAGGGCCGGCTGGTGACCGGCCGGCTGCACGGCAACCGGTTCGGGACGGATGCCCGACTGCACGCGGGAGGAGTGATGTTCCCTGACCGCCTCGCCGCCGTGGAGGGCGTCTCGGCCGAGGTGCGGGCGTTCCGGCGGTACGTGGCCAGGCTGCGCGATCCCCTTCCCCTGCGGACGGGACGGCCGGTCCGCCCCGAGTTCGGCACCACGATGCGGCGGCGCTCCGTGAGCTGATCGATGCCGGGTCGTGGGACCGCGCGACCGGCCCTGCTCCTGGTGGAAGGCCTGCGAACGGCGCTCGTTCCGTGAGGGGTGCGGGCCCGTGCGGCGGTGTTCCGGGCGAGGCGGACGTCAGGTGCGAAAGCCGGGTGCCCGCGGGGCGATGAGTTTTGCGGCCCCGGCCGGTCTACATCCCGACAGGTACGGCCGACTCATCGGGAGTACAGACATGGGCCTCATCCACATCGAGCTGTTCACCACCCTCGACCTGGTCGGGCAGGCGCCCGGCGGCCCCGACGAGGATCCGGTCGGGTTCCCGTTCGGCGGCTGGCAGGTACCCCTGCTGAACGAGACCACCGGGGCGCAGATCGCCGCCGCGTACGAGGGCACCGACGCCCTTCTGCTCGGCCGGCGGACGTACGACATCTTCGCCGCCCACTGGCCGCACCAGGAGGGCGGGTTCGCCGAGTTGTTCAACCGGATCCCGAAGTACGTGGCCTCCCGTAGCACGCCCGAGCTGCCGTGGGCCGGGTCCGCCCTGCTCGGCCCGGACCTGGCGGCCGCGGTGCGGGAGGTCCGGGACCGGCACGAGCACGTGAAGGTCGTCGGCAGCCTGAACCTGGTGCAGACCCTCCTGCGGGAGAGGCTGTTCGACCGGCTCGACCTGTGGGTGCACCCGATCGTGCTGGGCGTCGGGAAGAAGGTGTTCGAGGACGGCGCGGTGCCCACGAACGTCACGCTCCTCCAGCCCCCGGCAGCCGGCCCCAACGGCACGGTGTACCTGCGCTACGGGCTCGCCGACGGCACCCCCACCACCGGCGACATGAACGCGCCCGACCGCGGCCTCGGGCAGGACGGCTGAGACCACCGCGCCATGGCACCGGCGCTTCGGCGGGCCGGGCACCGGGGCCCACCCCGACACACCCCGGTCACCGCCGAAGCGCCGCGCACCCCGGCACGACGCGGCGCACTCTCGAAGGGGTACCGCGAACCGCGGCACACCCGACCTCCGACGAAAGCCGACAATCCGATGAGCAAAGTCACCGTCCACGGGATCACCCTGGGCATCGAATCCTTCGGCGACGACGACGCGCCGCTCGTCCTGCTCGCAGGCTCACCCACGATGCTCTCCTGGCCCGACGCGCTGTGCGAGCGCCTCGCCGCCGGCGGACGCCGCGTGGTGCGCTACGACCTGCGCGACAGCGGGGAATCCACGACCGCCGACCCGCAGGCACCCGCCTACACCCTGCGCGACCTCGCCGCCGACGCGGCGGCCCTCGCCGACGCCCTCGGCGGGCGGCCCGCCCACCTCGCGGGAATCGGCGCCGGCGGAACGGTCGCCCAAGTCGCCGTACTCGACCACCCGGACGCGTTCCGCGCACTCACCCTCGTCGGCACCCGGCCGGTCGCCCCCGGCCCGCCCGACGACGACCTCCCCGACCACGACCGGGCCACGATGAACCGGCTGTTCGCACGTACGATGCCCGACTGGGCCGACCGCGAAGCCGTCGCGGACCACGCCGCCGCCGGCGCACGGATCCTCGGCAACGACCCCGCCACCGCGCGCGCCACCGCGGCCCGCATCTGGGACCGCACCCCCGACGACGCCACACCCCTGGTCCACCTGGCCAACCAGATCGGCACGGTCTTCTCCGTACTCGACTGCGCACCCCGCTGGCGCGAACGCCTGCCCGGGATCGCGATCCCCACCCTCGTCGCCCACGGCCGTCACGACCCGTTCTTCCCCCTCGGCAACGGCGAAGCGCTCGCCCACGCCATCCCCCAGGCACGACTGCTCGTCCTCGAACACGCCGCCACCGCGATCCCCGACACCGCGATCGACGAACTCGCCGAAGCGATGCGCACCCTCGGATAGCGGACGGCGGATCAGGAAAGGCTGCTCGTCGACGTCGCCGCCGCGGTCCTGGCGATCCTGCTGGTCGCCCAGGTCTCCGCCGCGCAGACCGACAGGATCGGAACGGCGGCCGGCCCCACGGGAACCGTGGCGTAGGCGGCGTCGGTCGGGCGCGACGCCGTCGGGCCCTCGACGGCGTCGCCCGCCGGCCGAACGCCACCGCACCCTGACGCGAGGCCCGCGCGGCACCGGGCAGGAAGCCACCGTCGCCTTCCGGCAGCCCCCGTCGAGCGGTTCCCGATCGGCCCGGCCGCGCGCCGGCGGCCGACGGTGTGTCACAAACCGTGCGGGGCCGGCGCCCCGGGCACACTGGCGGCGTGTCCGCCGATCCCACCCGCGGTCAGGTCCGCATCAGCCTGGTCATGTCCGCCCTGACCGTGAGCGCCGGCGCGGTCGACGCCGTCACCTTCCTCGGCCTCGGCCACGCCTTCGCGGCGCTCGCCACCGGAAACGTCCTGCTGCTGGGCTTCGGGGCCGTGGGGACCGCCGGGGTGCCGGTCGCCCGCCCCGCCGAGGCGGTGGCCGCGTTCGTGGTCGGGGCCGCGGCCGCCAACACCGCCATCGCCCGGGCGCGCGGAAAGGGGCGGCGCTGGTTCGTCCGCGTCCTCGTCGCCGAGGCCGCGGTGCTCGCCGCCGCCGGCGGATACGCCACCGCGGTCGGCGGCACCGGCGCACTGCCCGGGAGCTCCGAGGCCCTCGTCGCCGCGCTGGTCGCGGGCGCCATGGGCTGGCGCAGCCGCGGGATGCTGGAGGCCGGGGTGCCCGACATGCCGACCACGGTCGCGCAGATCACCCTGGTCAAGCTGCTGGCCGACCTGCTGTCGATCCACGCCGCACCCTCACCGCACCAGGTGCTGGTCCGGGCCCGGCGCAGTGCCACCGTCCTCGGCATGTTCGCCGGCGGGGCGGCCGGCGCCCTGCTGCTGCGGCTGGGCGCCGGGCCCGCGCTGCTCGCCGTCGCCGCCTTCGAGGCCTGCGTGACCGCCGTGTACGCCCGCACCGTCCAGCTGCGACCGCCCGAGCGCCCGCAGCCGGCCCCGGCCTGACCCGGGAGCGGACCTGGACCGGAGCCGCTCCCGTCGGCGGGCGGGCCGGTCCGGTCCGGGACGACCCCGGTGGACGCGTCCGCTGTGCGGCGGAGTCCGTGCGGACTCCTCGGCCCGGCCGCGCCCCGACCTGTCCCGGCCCGATAACCGGTTGCGTCACGGCAGTCTCCCCGTCACGGTTGCCCGGTGACTACACGACAGTTCGGTCGGGTCGAGCGCATCGGCAACACGGTGCACCGGCCGACCGGACCGTGGACCCCGGCGGTTCACGGCCTGCTCCGCCATCTGGAGGCCGTCGGCTACGACCATGCGCCCCGGGTGCTCGGCTTCGATGACCAGGGCCGCGAGGTACTGACCTGGATCAGCGGCGAATCCGGTCCCGACGGCTGGGCCAAGGTCGTCGACGACCGAGGCCTGATCACCTTCGCCCGCCTCCTGCGCGACTACCACGACGCCGTGGCCGGCTACCGGCCCCCGGACACCACGTACTGGTCCACCACCACCGCCGGACCGGTCGGCGACGAGGTGGTCTGTCACGGCGACTTCGGCCCGTGGAACACCGTGTGGCGCGGTGCCCGGCCGACGGGAATCATCGACTGGGATCACGCGCGTCCGGCACCACGGCTGTACGACGTGGCGTACGCGCTCGAATACGCGGCGCCGTTCCGCGACGACGCCCAGTGCCTGCGGTGGCTGCGCTACCCGCGGCCGCCCGACCGGCGTCATCGCCTCGAGGTGTTCGCCGCCGCCTACGGCCTCAGTGACACGGCGGGCCTGGTCGATGCCGTGCTCACCGTCCAGGAGCAGGGCGTCGACGCCGTCCGGCGCCTGGCTGAACAGGGCCACGAGCCCATGGCCACCTGGGTCGCGGAAGGGCACCTGGACGAACTCCGGGCCCGCGTCGCATGGAGCCGGGCCAACCGCCACCTGGTCGACTGATCGACTGATCGACTGATCGACTGATCGACTGATCAGGTCGAACTCGCCGTGCCGGTCGTCGGGTTGGGGCGGCCAGGCCCGGCCTCGGCCGGGTTCGTCCCGGTGTGGATCCCCCTTCTGCGGGCGCCTGCAGGATGCCGATGGGTCCGGGCGGCTGCGGGGTGCACCCGCTCATGTCCCGGGTGATCGGACCTCTCGCGTCGGCCGCGGCCCCCGCAGCCGGGTGACAGCCCTTCAGGGTGGTCACAGGGACCGGAGTTGACGGGATCGTTCGTACTCGGGACCATGTGTCGCCGCGCACGCGCGCGGCCGCGCGTCGAACGGGTGCGCGCAGATCCGGTCTCCTGGGGTGTGGGGTATGGGCTTCGTGGTGTCCGAGCGCGCGGGGAAGGCAGGTCTGGCCGTCGGCGCCGCACTGCTCCTGGCGGCCTGTGCAGCGGGTGGCGGCGGCGGAGTGTCGACCGGCCGAGCGGGGTCCGGCGGGGCGACGCACGGGACGGTCCGCACCGACGCGGCCGACTCCGTCGCCGTCGCGTTCGGCACCGCGTCGGATCTGACGGACCGGGTGCCCGGTCCGCCGGCCGGGGCCGTGCCGGACGGGACGCCCGGGGCGGTGCGGCAGGCGTCCACCGCGACGGGCGTCTCGATCACGGAGGGCGAGGTTCGCGAGGTGGGTCCGCACGGGACGATCACGTACCCGGCGGTGACCAGCTGCCTGGTCGTCACGGTCTACCTCCGGGACGGCGGAAAGGTCGGCGGCCACGCGAGCCTGTTCCAGGTCCCGGGGAAGTACAGCTCGGACGAGATCCTTCCCGCCGTCGCACGCGCCGTCGGTCGTCGACCGGTGAAGGCCGTCGACGTCAGTGGGGCGGTCGGGGCCTGGAACCCCTCGTACTTCGAGAAGGCCATCGAGCGGTACACCGATGGCTCGGCTCCCGAGCCGACGGGCGACGCGCAGCGGATCGGCGACGTCGTGGCCCGGTTGCTGGGCCGGCCGCGCACGGCGGTCACCGTCCGGGACCTGCCGGACGGCGACATCACCAGGTGACCGCCGGCGGGCCCGGCGGACAGGTGCGCCTCGGGACCTGCGAGATCGGGCCGGCCGTCGGGTGCTCCGGCCTCGGCCGGCGAGCGATGCGCCGGCCGCCGACGTCCCTGACGGACCGTGGCCTGCCCGGTTCGGATGGAATCGTCCCGCCCGGCCGGCTGCCCGGCCACAGGTGGCGCAGCCGGTCCGTGAACCGCTTCGACCCGACAACACCACCGGTCGACGACACGACTCCCACGGGCGTGACACAAGCCGCCGCCGGCACCCGACGACCGTACTCGGCCCCGCAGGAGGCGCCGGCCTGACGGAACCCCGGTGGCTGCGGTCAGCCCCGCAACGGGCCCGCTCCGGCTCTGTATAGTGACGCGCCGAGACGGGGGTCCGACATGAACGACAAGGCTCGATCGAAGCACGCCGACCGCAGCACGACCGTGCTGCTCGGGCTGATGGCCGAGTGCCCGCTGCTGCTCTGCCCACTGGTGCTCTGGCGCGGCAGATCATGGGCACCCGCCTGGTGGGTGGACGCGACGCTCTACCTGCTGGCCGCCGTCACCGCGGCGGCCGTGCTCCTCGCGGTGCGTCGGCCCGTGCCGGTACGCGGTGTCCGGCGTGCGTCCGCCGTGGTCGGCGGAGCCACCGGCCTGGCGGCGGTGGTCGCCGCGACCCTCTTCCTCGGTGGCTCCCAGGTCTCCTCCAGCGGCTGGCTGCTCCTCGGTGCGGTCGTCGCACTGGGCCTCCTGTGCAACCAGCTGACCTGACCAGCCCGCCGCGCGAGAGCACCACGGTCACGTGGCCGGCCTCGGCGCCGTCGTAGTCGTAGCTCTCCGGTACGGGGGTGCCGTTGGTTCCGGTGACGGTGCTGGTGGACGTCAGGGTGTGCGGGCGGGCCGCGGTGGCGGCGGGGTAGGCGTAGGTGGTGGTGGCGTCCTGGGCGGTGTTTCCGGCCGGGTCGTGCCGGGTCTCGGTGGCCCGGGTGCCGTTGGTGTTGTACGTCCAGCTGGTCCAGTACGGGGCCGGGCCGCCGAGTTGGGTGCCGCCGGGGGCCGGGCAGGTGCCGGTGCCGGGGGTGTAGGCCTCGGTCAGGCGGGCCAGCCGGTCGTACCGGAAGCACTGCCGGTCGGTGCCGGACCGCGAGGTGTCGGTGACCGAGGTGACGTTGCCGGCCTGGTCGTAGGTGTAGCCGGTGGCACGGGTGGCCCCGGTGACGCCGTACCGGTCGGTGCGGCTGGAGGCGAGGCGCTGGGTGCCCCACTCGTAGGCGTTGGTGACGTACACGTCCTTGCCGGCGGTGCCGTTGCCGAGCGTGGACTGCAGCGGCTTGCCGGTGAGGTTGTAGGTCTGGTCGGTGAGGTACTTGCCCAGGCCTTCGACGGCGGTCTGCCGGCGCAGCGCGTCGTACGTCATGGTGACGGACTCCGCGGGCAGGTTGCCGGCTGCCGGGTAGCTGATGCTCTGCGGCAGGCCGTCGAGGCGGTAGATGCTGCCGCTGACGTAGGTGCCGGCGAGGCCCTCCTGACCGGGGACGGACGGGACGGTGACGGTCGTCCGGGTGGAGCGGCCGAGGGCGTCGAACAGCGAGTAGGCGGTCTTGTACCGGTAGGTGGTGCCGCCGACGGTGCTGTAGCGGGTGCTGGAGGCCGGCACGCCCTTGTTGCCGGACGGGTCCCAGGCCTGCGACGTCAGCAGCGGGCCGGTGGCCGATCCCTCCCGGGTCTCGGTCAGGCGGCCGAGGTTGTCGTAGACGCTGGCGATCGTCCTGCCGCGGCCGTCGGTGGTGCTGGTCAGCTCGCCGCGGTTGCCGTACGTCTTGACGGTGGTTCCGCTGTCGGGGTCGACGGCCTTGGTCGGCCGGCCGAGCTGGTCGTAGAGCCAGGTCCAGGTGGTTCCGGCCGGGTCGGTCAGCCTGGTGAGCTTGCCGGCGGGGTCGTAGCCGTAGCCGGTCGTGTCGTAGGCGCCGGTCGGGGTCCCCGACGTGTACTGGCGCAGTTCGGTGGTGCGGCCGGCCGCGTCGCTGATGGTGGTGGTGGGGGCGCCGCCGGTGGGCGGGGTGACGGTGACCCGGTCGCCGCCGTACTCGGTGGTCGTGGTGGAGAGCGGGGTGCCGACGCCGTTGCCCGCGAGGGCCGTGGTGCTGACGACCCGTCCGAGGCCGTCGTAGGCGGTGGCGGTCTGGGTCTCCACCCCGGTGGTGTCGTCGACGTCGCGCAGGGTCGTGGACGGCGCGCCGGTGGCGTAGTACGGCGTGTAGCCGAGGACGGCCTGGCCGCGCTCGTCGTAGAAGGTGTCGGTCAGCACGCGGCCGCCGTTGTCCGCCGGGTCCTGGCTCTGCCGGGCGCGGCCGAGTCCGTCGTAGAGCGTGTAGCCGGTCTGCTGGCTTCCGTCGCTGTTGAGCGTCTTGGCGGCGACGGCGACGATCCTGCCCTCCGCGACGGTGTACTCGAACGCGTGGTTGGGGACCTGTCCGGCGGTCTTCGACCGGTTGGGCTGCCAGACCTTGAGGGTGCGGCCGAGGGCGTCGTACTGGATGTCGGTGCGGCGGTTGTCGGCGTCGAGGGTGTCGGTCGTCAGGCCGCGCAGCAGGTCGTGGTCGGTGGTGGTGGTCCGGGCGGTGGTGGCGTCCCCGGCCTTGGCGGGCGGGGTGGTCACCGCGGTCCTGGTGGGTCGGCCGGTGGCCGGGGTGGAGGCCGTGGTGGTGGTCCGGGCCTCCGGCGAGGCGGTGGTGACCGGGCCGGTCGCGCCCGTGACGTCGACGACCGTGGTGGAGGCCAGGGTGGTGGCGGTCAGGGTGCGTCCGTAGACGTCGTACGCGAAGGCGTTGTCCAGGAAGGCCGCGCTGTTGCCGGTCTGCGACTTGAGCGTCTGGGCGAGCGTGACGTCGCCTTTGGTGGGCGCGGCGCCGTACGCCTGGCCGTCGTAGCGCAGGCGCTGGTCGGACAGGACGGCGGAGGTTCCGTCGGCCCGGGTCTGCCGGCTGACGTCGCTCCCGCAGCCGGCGGCCACGGGCGCCGGTGGTGGGCGCTGTCGCGCCTCCATCACCGCATTCGATGCAGACTCAAGGGTGGGTGTCCTACGTGAAGATCGGTTCGAGGACCGCGCGGGTTGCCGCGGTCCTGGCTCTCTCGGTGACGACGGTGATCGGCCTCAGCGGGACCGCGCAGGCGGACCACATGGCCCCCACCCTGCGGTACGGGTCCTCCGGTCACGGGGTCGAGTGCGTTCAGATCCTGCTCAACCGGGCCGGACTCGGGCACAGCATCGCCGTCGACGGCAAGTTCGGGCCCGCCACCAAGGGCTTGGTGGAGGACTTCCAGCGGGCGCACGGCCGGCTGGACATCGACGGCGTCGTCGGCAGGGAGACCGGTGGCGCCCTGTGGGAGATGACGTACAGCCAGCCGCGCTGGTACACCGACTGCTTCGACTACATTCCGACCCCGTAGCGGTCCCCCCACGCCGGCCGCTCCCGTCCCCGGGGCAGGCAGTGCTCGTCCGCCGAGCAGGACCTGCCCCGGACGACGATGACCGTGCGCACGGTGCGCTCCTTCGTCGAAGAGTGCACCGCACCACCGCCGGAACTCACCGGTCGGACGTCGGCGGTCCACCACCGAGGCGTCCCACCACGGTGTCGGATCCGCGGTCCGTCCGACATCACCGGTGGGATTCCGGACGAACTCCGCCGCCTTGCACCCGACTTCACCGTCGCGGACGCCGGAGCGCCAGCGGACCGCCCGGCCGGGTGCAGGCGTCCGGCTCGCGGAGCCCGGCCGGGTCAGCGCCCCTCGCGCACCTCGAACACGCCACTGTCCCAGTACACGGACGGCTCGCCGGCCTCGCTCGGCCAGTCGCTCTGCAGGTGGCGGCGACCGTGCCCCAGGGCCCCGGCGCGGTGCGGGCTCAACCGCCCCGTCTTCAGCTCCTCCGCTTCGGCGTCGGTGATCGGCAGCACGGTCCGGTACTGCGCGTCCCGCGAGGCGACCCAGTCGACGTACTCGGTGAACACGTTGACGAAGGCCTGCGAGCAGAGGCCGCAGCGCTGGACCGAGACGATGAAATGCGAGTCGTCCTGGATCATCTGCTCGACCCGGACCCCGGTGTGACTCTGGTGGTGCGCCCTCGCCACCACGGCGTCCTCGGCGCAGCACGCCGCACACCCGAACCCCGTGGACTCCGTCACGCCGCCCCCCATGGTCGCAACCCCTCTTCTGCCGTGGCGCCACATGCTACTCGGCGCGTGTCGCTCAGGCACCCCTGCTCGGGTGCTCCTGGTCGAGACCACCGCGGCCGGACGCCGACGGCCGACGGACCAGGCGGTGGGACGCGCCCTCAGCCGAAGTTCTGGATCACCACACTGCACGCCAGACCACACATCACGCTCACCGCGGATGCGACGAAGCGCCACGGCGCCCAGCGCATCCGGGGCGGCAGGACCCAGGCAGCCGCGACGAGCGCCACCTGTGCGCCCATCAGGCCGTAGGCGGCGTCGTACTGCGGACCCCAGTCCCGCCCGCAGGAACCCCGAGGCACGCACTGGTCGACCTCGACCGCGCGCACGAGTACGCAGAACCAGTAGAGGATCCGGCAGAGCGCCAGCAGCACCGTCGCGGCGAGCGGAAACCTCCACGCGTGGCGGTCGTGCGGTGACGATGCGGGAACGGCCGGGGTGTTGTCCATGGACCGATCCCACCGTGCCGAGCCGGACCACACATGAGCGCGACTACTCAGCCAGGACGGATCAGGTACCCAGCGGCCCCCGGCCATCCGGGGCGCAGCCCGCTCCCGAATCCCGGTCGCTTCAGTCCCTGTCACCACCTGGACCCGCGCGAACTCCCGGAATCCGGAGGCCCGAGACCGGTACCGGTCACCCGTGCCCGCGCGCCGCGAAGGCCCGGCGGGACACCGCCCGTGGTGTTCAGCGGCGGCCCGGACACGGCTCCCAGTACCACGGCAGCGGCCGGCCCGCCTGAAGCAGGCCTCGCCGGCCAACGGCTTTCCCGTGCACGGGAAAGCGGTCCCCGGTGGGCTCCGTCTGCAGCCTCCCTCAGGTCTCGCTCTGCCCGTACGGCATGGGGCCGAGCGCGAAGTGCCGCCGGTCGATCGTGGACAACGCGGCGTCCACCTCGCCGAGTTGCCCCCGACTGCGCTGCACGCTCGGGCCCAGCCGAGCGGCGAGCGCGTCCAGCGGCGGCTTGAGGCCGACGATCGTCCGGAAGGCTCCCCGACGGCCTCCCGGAGGCTGAACTGCGCGGCCGGGTACCCGCCGTCCTGGTGCGTCTCGTTGCTCGCCGTCTCGCCGGGGTCGAGTCGCGCAGGGCGTCGGCGGCCATCGACATCCGGTGCTGCTCTTGCTGCTCCACGACCACGACGGCTGGGAGCCGGGGTGGGTCACGACTCCGCACGACGGCCTTCGTCATGCGACCGCGTCGTTGCGGACGTGGTTCCGGATCCGGGCCGAGGCGGCAACGTCCGGAGGGACGTCCTGGACGGATGACGGGTCGGCGCGTCACATCTCGTGACGGCGGTGCGACGCGCCGACGGCGCTGCGGGGGTGCCGTGGTGGGGGTCGTCAGCATGGTGGGCATGAAGACTGTTCTGCGGTGTGCGGTCGCCCTGGTGCTGGCCGTGGGCCCGGCGGGTCTGGTCGCCTCGCCGGTTCGTGCCGAGGCCGCCCCGGGCTGGGCGGAACTCGCGCCCGGGGTCGGGTACCGGGAGCTCACGGTGAGCACCCCGCACGGCGACGCGCGGGTGTACGCCGTCCGCGCCGACCTGCGCGGGCCCGGCGTGCTGGCGGACCTGCTCTTCCCCGGCGCGGTGGCGGCCCGGGCCCCGCTGACCCGGCTGGCCGGCGCGCACGGTGCGGTGGCGGCGGTGAACGGGGACTTCTTCGACATCAGCGAGGAGCAGCACCCGGGTGTGGCGGCCACCGGGGCGGCCTCCGGTCCTGCCGTGTACCGGGGGCGGGCGTTGAAAGCGGCGGTGCCGCAGGCACAGCGGTTCGGATGGTGGCCGCCGCCCGGTGACACGGACCAGGACGTGCTCGGGGTCGGGGTGGACGGCGTGGCCCGCCTGGGACGCCTGGTGCTGCGGGGCGATCTGCTGGCCGCGGGCCGTGTGTGGCCGCTGGGCGGGCTGAACCAGTACGCCCTCCCGGTCGGTTCGATCGGTGTGTTCACCTCCGACTGGGGCGAGGTCTCGCGGGCCCGCGCCGCGTGCGGGAACGACGAGTCCCGCAGTGCCCCCTGCACCGCGGACACGTGGGAGGTGACGGTCCGCCGGGGCAGGGTGGCGGCGGTCTCCGCCACCCCGGGCACCGGTCCGATCCCCGCGGGGAGCACGGTGCTGCTCGGCCGCGAGGCGGGTGCCCGCGTGCTGGCGGGCCTGCCCGTCGGCACGCCGGTCGCCGTGGACTACCGTCTCGCGTCGGACGAGCCGGTACCCTTCCGCTTCGCGCTGGGCGCCTACCGGCTGCTGCGCGGCGGGGCGGCGCCGGCCGGGTTGGACACCACGGCCGTCGAACCGCGCAGCGCGGTCGGCCTCGCGGACGGCGGGCGGGTACTGACGCTGCTGTCCACGGACGGACGCGAGGGCACCTCGACGGGCCTGACGCTGACGGAACTCGCCGAAGCGGTGCGCGATCTGGGCTGCCCGGACGGCGTCTACCTGGACGGCGGCGCCTCCGCCACACTCGTCGCCCGCGACCGCGCCACCGGCGAACTGACGGTGCGCAACCACCTCGACCACGGCCAGGAACGACCGGTCCCCAACGCGCTGGGCATCTTCGCCGGGTAGCGCCGGCGGTCCGGCCCTCCTATTGGCAGCCGCAACCCACCGCCAGGCCGTGCGGACGGCGGAGGAGACCTCCGAGTCCGTGTGTCTCCGTGGCCGATGATCCAGACCGTCGAGGGCCACCGGACCCTCTCATGAACGGCCCGACCCGGGACTCGGCGTCGGGTGGGGCGGCGCAGGCGGTGGGGCCTCCGCCGGAGCGGTCCTGCCGTCGGGGGGCGGGGGTCACGAACGCGGCCGGCCCGTGGGAGCCCGTGGCATCGACGTACCCCCGTGCGTGTGGTCGTCGGCGAGAAGGCGTTCGTCAGCGGGCAGGACAGCGCGACGATCCGCCCCCTCCCCCAGCGCTGATCACGCCCCGCGCGTCGATCACGCCCCGTACGTCGGCCACCCGGACGGGTGCGGCACCCACGCGGCTCCGCTCGACGCGGCGGGTTCGACAGCGGCGGTGTCCTTCTCTCCCGGCCTGCCGGTGTCGACGGCGCACGCGGCGGCCCGGCGGTGCGGCACCGCCGACGTCCCGGTCCGGCGCGCGCAGGCCGGGGTCCGTGACGCAGTGCGATTCTCCGCGTGGACATCCGCAAGATTGCATGCAGACAATGTCGTCGGGGCGCGGACCTTCCGGGCCGTCGGCCGCCGACACCGGTGGTGAGCAGCGGGCCGGTTCCGCCCGCCCGCGCTGCCCCGAAGGCATGCGCGCCGGGCCGTGTTCCCGCCCGTCGGGCAGGAAGGGCCCGGGTACCGCGAGCAACGCCCCGCCGGCATCGCAACGCTTCACCAGCCGGGCTGCTGCTCCCCGGCCGACACGTCTCCGGCCGACACGTCTCCGGCCGGTGCTCAGCACCGGGCGGTGCGTCTCCGACCGCCGGTCGACGGTCTCCGCGCCCGGCTCCGCCCACGTCGCCGAACACGAGGAAGTCCCCCACGCGGACGGTGCCACCGCCCGCGGCGGCATCCACGTCACGGCCCGAACCGGCCCGAGCCGACAGGCCGCGCACGGGAGGCCTGTCGTCCACGGGGCCTCCCCTGCGCACAAGCGCACGCCCACGCCACCCCGAGTCGCGAAAGAAGGACGTCATGACCACTCAACTGCCCGGAACGATCGACGCGGTGATCGACCGCATGGAGGAGATCGACGCCGAACTCGACCCCCACGACGGCGTCGCCTGCTTCAACCGCGTGTACCTGAAGGTGACGAAACTGGTCAAGGAGCACGTCACCGCCGGCACCTTCAAGGACAGCGAGTTCCTTGAGCGGATGGACGTGATCTTCGCCGGGCTCTACCTCGCCGACATCGACGCCGCGAAGGCCGGACGGTCGGTGGAGCCCTGTTGGCAGCCGCTCTTCGAACGGCGCGGCAACCGGACGATCTGGCCGATCCAGTTCGCCCTGGCAGGAATGAACGCGCACATCAACCACGACCTCGCCGTGGCCGTGGTCGAGACCTGCAAGGAGCGGCACACCTCGCCCCGGACCCCACCCGTCCACGAGGACTACGAGAAGGTCAACGACCTGCTCGCAAGCGTCGAGGCCGAGATCCGGGCCGACTTCGAGCTACAGGTCGTCAAGCTCGCCACGAAGGACGCCGAGAGCCTCAAGCACTTCGTCTCCTCCTTCAGCATCTCCTCGGCCCGCGAGGTCTCCTGGGCCAACGCCAACGACCTCTGGGCCGTGCGCACCATGGGCCCCGTCTACCAGGCGAAGCTCGACTTCGTCTCCCGCGCGGTCGGAACCGCGGGCCTTCTGATCCTCACTCCGGTCGTCCCGCCCCCGGCCGAGTGACCGCACCACCCCGGTACCGCACCACCCCGGCACACCCGGGGCAAGGGCACTGCCCTCAGCCGATCACCCGCCCTGCCCGCGCTCCGGGAGCGCGAGCAGGGCGCAGCGCGGCGGCCGGCCCGACCACGGGGGCGCCACGGCGACGGAGCGGCCGTCCGTCGACCTCAGGCACGCCCGGCAGCCGCGAGCAGGCGCGGCGGGAGGTAGGGCGACCGGACGTGGACGGCCCAGCCGCGGGTGCGGCGGGCGTGGCAGGCGAGGGCGAGGATGTCGAGGCTGAGCGCGGCCGTGGTGTCGGTGGCCCGGTCGGCGACGCAGTGGTGGTCGCGGTGGGCTTCCAGGGCGTCCAGCAGGGCGAGGTTGAAGCTGGTCTCGTCGCCCTCGACGAGCTGCGAGAACAGGACGACCGGGGGCGGGAGGAAGCCCTGGTCCCTGGCCCGCTCCACCGCCTTCAGGGCCCGTTCGGTGGCCGGGAGCGGGTCGGCGCCGCGCAGGTGGTCGTGCAGGGCGGTGCGGTACGAGGCGAACGCGGAACGGTCCTCGGCGGCGATCGTGGGGCCGGCCAGGACGAGCGGCTCCAGGTCCTCGGAGCTTCCGGTGATCAGGGCGTACGAGAGGGCCGTCTCCCAGAAGACCGGGCCGAAGTCCGTGTCCCGGCAGGCCGGGAAGCGGAGCGGGCGGCCGTCGATCGTCACCTCGACCTCGGTGCCCGGCTCGGCGAGGGCGGCCCGGAACGCGGCGGCCCCGAGGCCGGAACCGAGCCGCAGGTTGGCGAGCTGGGCGTCGGTGGCGTCGGAGGTCTCCGAGGCACGCGCCGAGAGGAGGTACGTCTGGTAGCGCAGGGCGCCGGTGAGCTCCCACGCGTCCAGCGGCTCGCCCTCCTTGGGCGTGATGGCCTCCAGGGTGCGCCGTTCGAACCGTGCCTCGCTGTCCGGGCTGAGCGGCCGGGCCGGGGTCGGCCGGTCGAGGTCGACGGGCCCTGCGGCGAGACGGGCCACGGCGTCGGGGCGCGGGTCGCGGCCGAGGCCGTGGACGCGCGGGCCGGGGGTCTCGAAGCCGGTGACCAGGGCGTGGGGGAGGTAGTCGGTGTCGACCGCCGGGGTCCAGCCGTGGGTGCGGTACGCGAGCGCGGCGAGGGCGATCGGGACCAGCGGCAGGAGGCTGTCGGGTCCGGTGCCGTGCGGGCCGTCCTGGAGAAGCACGAGCAGGGCGGCGTCGAAGGCCTCGCGGTCCCCGTCGGTGAGGGCGCGCAGAGCCCGCAGGCCGGGCTGCGGTCCGGCAGCGGGGGCTGCGGTTGCTGCGGAGGCGTTGGAGGCTGCGGCGGCTTCGGCGGGGTCGGGGAAGTCGACCTCCTCGAAGAAGTGCGCCGCGAACCCGTCGACGAGCTCGCGGGTGGGCGTGACCGGCCCGTCGGGCATCAACTGCCGGGCCCAGGAGAAGGCCTCGCCGTGGGCGAAGACCTTGTCCGCGACGATGGCGAGACAGAAGGCGTCGAGCCACTCCCCGGCGGTGACCCGGTGGCGGGGGTCGCGTTCCTGCCCGTACTCGGGGTCGTAGCTCATCCCGAAGTTCGGGTAGTCGAGGAAGACGTGGAAGCGGTCGTGCGGGTAGTAGGCGGCGAAGGTGACGGCGCCGGCGGCGGCCTCGGCAGCGTCCTTGAGGACGGCCTTGGCCTCCGCGGAGTCCAGGTCGGGCCGGGTCGTGGAGAGGGCTCCGAGGTAGTCGAGGAAGGACTCGGAGATCAGCTGCCACTCGGTGGTGGTCATCAGGCCGGCGCGGGAGTAGGAGTGGACCTGCCTCCCGATCCGGTTCACGAAGTCCTCACGGGCCTTCTCCACCCTCGCCGCGTCCACCTGGTGACGTTCGATCCGCACGGTCCTGCCCCCTTGATCACTGGCCTGGCCCCAGCCTAGGCAGTGGGTCTGACATCACGGTCCGCGGGTCACACCACACCCCACACACCGCACACCGTCCCGGGCGCCCGGGACGGCGGTCGGCACGGTGGCCGCCCTCACCGGACGCCGCACCCAGGTCGCCCGGCGGTCCGGCTCGCCGGACCGGGCGGTCCCGGTGGTGCCCTCGCCGCCGGTGTGGCCGGGGACGCGTCAGGCCTCCGGTTCCCCGCCGGGCGAGCCGTCCGGGGCGGCTTCACATAGCAGCGATTGTTCGTCCGTGCGGGCAGCAGTTGGTGATCTTGAGACTCGTGGTTGTTCACGAGAAACGGCAATAGCTGTATGGCGGGGGCGTGGTGCTGACATGTGGGGATCAGTCGGTCTTGTCAGCGAGCCGATGGGGTGAGGCTGGTGCGGTCGAACGGGCTGGCGTGCGCGGCGGCGTACGTGATGGCGTCGTTGACGGCAGCGAGGTCGAACGACCGGACCCGTTCGGGGGCAAGGTCGAGGCGGCCCGAGGCAAGGAGCCGGATGATGCCGACGTTCGCTGTGCGCGGGTACATCCACTGCCCGCGTACGGTGATCGAGTTGCGCATGATCCATGGATACGGGAGTGCGAGGTCGTCGCCACCGAGCATGCCGATGCCGCCCATGAGGACGACGCGGCCGTATTCGCGCACGGTCATGGCTGCCGTGCGCGCTGCCAAGCTGGGTGCGCTCGGCGGGAGCAGGTCGATCGCCATGTCGATCGGGCCGTCGGCCGCCGCGGACATCGCCGCGCGGTCGCCGGCCTCGTCCCCGGTGAGCGGGACTGGGCGCACGAGCGGACCGAACCGGTCGGCGAGCAGGTCGAGCGCGGCCCGGTTGCGGCCTGGGGCGACCACACGGCCCGCCCCCATGGCGAGCGCGACCGCGACCGCACTGCTGCCGAGGTTGCCGGTGGCCCCGCTGACGAGCAGCGTCTCACCGGCTGCGAGCCCGCCGGCCAGCAGCCCGCCGTAAGGGATGACGTGCACGCCGAGCGCGGCCCAGCGGGCCGGGTCCTCCCCCGCCGCCGCGGGCAGCGGGAACACGTTCTCCGTCGGAACCCGCATGAGCTCGGCGAACGATCCGTCGTGCAGGTACCGGGCGAGCCGCGCGCCGCCCTCACCGCGAGAGCTCCAGCCCTGGAGCGTGATGTCGGGCGTCAGGGCGTCGTCCCGCGAGCGCACCGTACAGTCGCACCACACCAGATCGCCGGGGCGCAGCCGGGTGGCGTCCGGGCCCACGTGGACGACCCGTCCCACACCGCCGATCCCGGGCACGACGGGAGGGACCAGGGGGTAGTTCCGCTTGCCGCTGAAGACCTCGGCCGCGTAGGGCGCCACGCTGGCGGCGAGGACCTCGACCACCGCCTCACCGCCGCCGGCCTCGGGGTCGGGCACCTCCCGCACCGTGAGCGGGGCGCCGAACCGCGTCAGAACTGCTGCTCGCACGTGATGACCTCCGTGTTCGTCCGTGCTCGACGGGATCGACCCTAGGAGCCCGGCGGACATGCGGGAAGCGACGATCACGCATCCGTGGTATGCGTAGGCCGCATGGACATCTCCAGCACAGGCCTGCGGGTCCTGCGGCAGATCGCCGAGTCCGGCAGCTTCACCGCAGCAGCCACCCGGCTCGGCTACACCCAGTCTGCGGTCTCGCGCCAGGCCGCCTCCCTCGAACGAAGCGCGGGCACCGCCCTGTTCGAACGCCGCCCGGACGGAGTGCGGCTCACCCCCGCGGGTCTGACCCTGCTGCGCCACGCTCGCACGATCCTGGACTGCCTGACCGCGGCCGAGCGCGACCTCACCGGCACCGTCCCGCGGACCGAACTGGTGCGGCTCGGGCTGTTCCTGAGCGCGGGCGCGGCCATCCTGCCTCCCTCACTCACCCGCCTCGCGGCGACCGACCCGCAGATCACGGTCACGACCACCGAGGGCACCACGCCCTCCCTGATCCGGGCACTGCGCGCGGGCTCGATCGACCTCGCCGTACTGACGTCCCGTCCGCCCCACCGGCCTTTGGACGGCGAGTCGCCGCGCCTGCACGTCGAGACCGTTGCGGACACCGAACTGGTCGTGGCGGGTTCTTCGACCGGAGAGTTCGCCGGCCGTACCACGGTGCACGTCGATGAACTGGTCGACGCTCCGTGGATCGCCACCCCGGCGTCGCACGCCGAGCCACTGCTCGGCGTCTGGCCCGGCCTGCCCGGACGGCCGCGCGTCATCCACTCCACGCGCGACTGGCTGACGAAGCTCCAACTGGTTGCCAGTGGTTTCGGGGTGACAACTGTGCCCTCGCGGCTCTCGCCGGTGCTGCCGCCCGGGGTGAGCCTGCTGCACGTCGAAGGCGCACCTCCCGAGATCCGCCGGGTTCTCGTGGCTCGACTCCCCGGCCGCCCCACCCCGGCGATCACCGCCGTCACCCGAGCAATCGCCTCGACCACCTGATACGTGCCGCCGAGGCGGTCAGATTCGGTGCCGTCGCCCGCCGAGGGCGCGCGCCAGCACGTGCACCCCGGCATCGGCCAGGGCCCCTTCAGCGGGAGCACCCCGCTGCTGCCCGCGCAAGTACCCCAGTGACGTCGAAACTCGGGTTCTGGCTCACTTTCCGTGGAGGGCTGACTGAGCGTTTTCAGCTTCGCCACCCCAGGGTGACGCCGTGGCCCTCGCTTGAGTCCTGGAAGCTCATCGGCTGGGCCCGCCGGACACAGTGGGTTGTCTGTGAAAAGTCGCGGGCGGTCACTTCACTGAGGGGCCGACCCCGCACTTCGGGACGGGAAGATGATCATGGGGAGAGGAGGAACACACGCTCGAAGTACCATCCCTGCAAGGTTCTTCGGCCGATACTTCCCAACCCACAGTGGCGTGGTCGGGCGGAGACATCCCTGTAGAGAGGACGGAGGGCAAAGGGCGATGAGTGTGACTGAGAGTTGGTCGCGTGTGATGACTCTTCTTCGGGAGCACGCACCGGCCGATCACGCAGATCTGCCGGGGCCCGCTACGGAGCAGATGCTCGCGGCAGCCGAGGAACGGATGGGGATCTCCCTGCATGGGGACCTGCGGACGTGGCTGTTGCAGAACAATCTGGATCTGCCCGAGGGAGACGTCGACGACGAAGTGGCATGCTGCGGCTTCGACGGGTTCCCCGACGAGGGAAGCTTCTTTCTGGGCATCCGGGCGATGGAGAGGCTCCACGCGAACCGCTCCACGTCCTGCGGATTCGACCCTCCGGACCAGCCGGACTCCCCGTTCTGGCGGAATGAGTGGATCCCGTTCCTGTCGGACCAGGACGGCTGGATGGGAAAGTTCGTCGATGTGCGGGACGGGCGCGTCGGCAGCTGGTTCGTGGGTGACCCCACGGTCACGGGCGAGTACGAATCGATGGCCCAGTATTTCGACTCCGTGGCGGAGACGCTGACGAGGATCGCCGATGGAAGCTCACCGGTCTGTAGGTTCACCGAAGGTCGACTTGTCTGGTCGTGAGACGGCTCCCAACCGGATGACGGCCATGGCCAATCCGTCCCCACCCTGGAACGGCAATGGGATTCAGCAGCATTGACGTTCCAAGGTGAAGATGGCTGCGGCGATGAAAGTCATCCGGTTGGGGCTGCAGCGGGCCCGGCGGAGGATCTGCCAGGACTTGAGTCGCGCGATGCTTCGTTCCACCGGTGCTCGTGCCGCTGACAGGGCTCGGTTGATCGCCCGCTGGGTTGTGGTGAGGTCTTGGCCGGGAAGACGTCTGATGGGTGTGGTTACCCAGGGGCCGGCCCCGATGTAGGCACGGTCGGCGAGCACGGGAACGCCCTGGCGTTCGCAGATCCGGATGATGCGGTGGCTGCGGGCCGCGGTCAGGTCGTTGGTGCGGCCGGGCAGGGCGGGTGAGATCCACAGCCTTGCCGGTGGGATCGGCCACAACCTGCACGTTCACGCCGTGACGGCGGTGCTTCCGGGAGAAGTCGGCCCGACTGTCGCCGACCCGGTCGCACTCGGCGAGCGTCCCGTCGAGCAGGACGTGATCAGGATCCGTCTCGCGCAGGACGCGCAGCAGACCGGGTGCCCGGCGGGACAGGTGATCGACGACGGCCGTGACGGTCGTTGGCAACGGCGTGGTCCCGGTCATCGCCGTGGTGGCGTGCATGCGAAGGCAGTCTCGGTGGGTGGCTACCCAGGTCTCCACCGCCGCCGGCGATGAACGTCGAGTCCTGGTACCCGGCGGTGTTGTTCGACAGGATGGTCCGGTGGCGAACCTGACCCGGATCCTGACGATGACCCGCACCAACTTCCATGCGGCCGACCGGGTCGAGCGGTGGACCGCGCGCGCGGCCTGGGTGGTGTTGACCGCGACCGCCTGGCTGGTGGTGATGTTCACGACCGTCTGGTGGGCCGAGGTCGCCGGGGTTCCCAGCGGCACGGTGGGGTGGTTGGCGGCCACCCTGTCGCCGGCGGTCCCCCTCGTCTCGTGGATCGCTGTCACTTCCGGCCCCGACGGGCGCCCCGGTGCGCCGGCGCTGACGGTGGTCCTCCTGCTGGCGGCGGTCGTACTCGTCATCGCCTTCATCTGAGTCGGTGCGCACGGCTTTCCGGGCAGCCCCTCGGGGGTGCTGCATGTCGGGGCGCGCAGCGGGCGAGCGGTGGTGCCGGTGCCGGTGCCGGTGCCATGACGTCACTCGGCCGTGAGCCGGATCCCCCTTCGGTTCGGTCCAGTCGGGCGCGCGGCGCCGCGGCGCCGACGGAGTCGGCCGAGCGGACATGACTCGGTACGGCTCGCTCGGAGTCGTTCAGTGGGCGAGGTTCGACGGGCACGGCGGACATGCACTCGTCGTCCAGGGTCGCCGTCGCCTGCGCTCCAGCACCGGACATGCGGCGTCCGCCGAGGACCTGCTCCCCGCTTCCGCCTACCCCGCCGGGGCCGACACCGGGGCCGGCCCCGGGGCCAGGGGACCGTCATGGCGGGCGCTGGCGCGCCAGTCGGCGACGCGGACCAGGGTTTCGAGGAAGGCGAGGCGGAACGGGCCGAGGCCGGGGGCGTCACGCAGGGACACGGCCTGCGCGGTCCAGGCCGCCGGGAAGGCGGCGGTGTGCAGGGTCCGGGCAGGGAAGTGCTCGCCGGTGGACAGCCGGACGGGCGGGGTACGGTCGCCGTCCGCGACGCCGAGCAGCAGCGGGGCCTCGTCGCCGCGCGGGCGCACGGTGAGCCGGACGTGGCCGTGGTGGGCGGCGGCGAGGTAGGTGACGAGCGGGTCATGGCCGCCCTGCCAGAGCAGGAGGGCGCTGACGAACTCGTGCCGCAGGTGGGGGCGCGGAGAGCGGTACGGCGGCAGGAGGTCGGCGTCTGCGCCGTTCCTGGACTTGGCGAGCAGACCGCCGGGCGGGTCGGTGCGGCCGGCCCGCAGCTTGGCCTGGAAAGCGTCGTGGCACTTGCCGAGGTCGTGGAAGCGGGCCGCCTCGACGACGGCCTCCCGCAGGTCGGTCGGCAGCGCGGGCAGCGCGGCGAGCAGCGACTGCGCCTCCTGCGCGGTCTCCTGGAGGTGCTGGTCGAGGCCGACCCAGGCCGTGCAGCCGTAGGCGGGCCGCCCGGGGGCGGCGGCCTCGCACGCCACGGGGACCGGACTCTCCGGGCTCCAGCCGCGGTCCGGGAGGTAGCCGCCGGTGCGGGTGTCCAGGAGCAGCCGGACGCCGGGCCGCAGGTCCCCCGGCCGCGCGGGGCGCCACCGGCGGTCCAGGGTGTCGCGCAGCCAGGCCCGCCCGGCGGGCAGCCGCCGGAGTTCGTCGAGCGGCACCGGGCAGAGTTCGGCGCCGCCCGGATCCGGCTCGTCCTCGCCCGGCCCGTCCCCGCCCGGCCCGCTCTCGCCCGGCCCGGCGGCGTCCCAGGCGCGCCAGGCGACCAGCGCCGGGAGTGAGCCGGTCTGCGACGGGTCGCAGATCCAATGGTCCACGCCGACGGTGTCCTTGCCGGTGTCCTTGCCGGTGCCGCCGACGGTGTCCTCGGCAGGTGAATCGAAGATGGCCAGAAGGTCCTCGCGCCCTGGCCCAGCCGGTGCGGGCGGTACGGCCAGTGCGGGCGGCGTGTCGACGCGGGCCGCCAGCAGCTCGCCGGGGGTGACGGCCCGGCCCTCGTGGGCGGTCAGCCAGCGCGCGGTGGCCGCATCGCCGCCCTCGGGGGGCGTGCACCACAGCAGGTCGCCGCCGTCCGGGTGCTCGCCGTGGCGGTTGCAGCGACCGGCGCGCTGCACGAGCGAGGCCCAGGGCGCGAGTTCGGTGACCAGTGTGCGGCTGGAAAGGTCGAGCCCGGCCTCCACGGCGGGGGTGGCGACGAGGACGAGGTCGTTCCCGCCCTCGGCGGCGGCCAGGACACGGTCGAGGTCGGCGGCCCGGAAGTGCGAGTGCAGCAGCAGCGCCTCACGCGCCCGGGCGGCCAGGCCGGCGTGCACGGCCCGCGCCCGTGCCGGGGAGTCGATCACCACGACGGTCCGGGTGCCCGGCACGTGCGCGGCGGTGACGGCCTCGACGAGGGCGGCGACGTACCGTCCGGGCGGGAGGTCGAGACGGCCGATGCGCCGCACCGTCCCGGTCGTGTCCGGTGCGTGCACCGTCCTCCCGCCGAGACCGCCCGGCCCCCGCACCGACGACATCCACATCGTCCCGGTCGCCGCCGCCGTTCCCAACTCGTCTCTGAGGAGCTGGAGTTGCCTGCCGGTGGACAGGCCCGGACCGAGCAGGTGCGCCTCGTCGAACACCCACTGGGCGTCGGTGTGCAGCAGCGCGTACGAGACCGGCGCCATCGTCCGCGCGTCCGCGTAGCCGCGCATCAACGCCCGGCTGAGCACCATGTCGTGGGTGCCGACCAGGATCGCGCTGCGCTCGGGGCGCCGCCGCCAGCCGCCCTCCTGCGCCGCGGCGCCCGCGAGCAGGTGCAGCCCCACCTCACCCGTGAGGCCCAGCCGCTCCAGCCACGTCCCGATCCGGCCGAAGGCCTGCCCGGCGAGGCTGTGCCGGGGCAGCACGAACACCAGCCGACGCGGCGTGGCCCCCGGCTCGGCGATCAGCCGCCGGTACAGCCACGGCAGCACGGCGGCCACGGTCTTGCCGGCCCCGGTGGGCGCTTCGAGCAGCGTGGGCAGTCCGTCGGCGGCCAGCGCCGACTGGTAGGGGTAGGGGGTGAAGCCGGTGGCGGTGCGCGCGAAGGTCTCGAACTCGGCCGTCATCGGCCCAACCTACGGCCAAGCGGGCCCGGTGGGTAGGACGGGGACGGGGGCGGGCAGCCGGTCGTCCCGGCCTCGGGTCGATCACGTCGGCCGGAGCTGACCACCCGACGGCCCGACGCCCGATACCCGACACCGAACCCGGTGGAGGCACCGTGCCTGCCCGTGCCTTCGTCCACTTCACCCTGCGGCCACGCCGCGCCACGGAGGGTCGCGGGCCGGCGGGTGGCGCGGGGCACGGCGTGGGGCACGGCGGTCGCCGTACTCCTGGTCGTGCGGTACGGCGGGGCGGAGCCGACCCGGACGGCGACGGCCGTCGCGGGTACCGGGCCACAACTGCTCGAAGGGTGAGGGTTCGGCCCAGGTACCGGCGGGGCGGCGGCGTGGCCGACGGTCGGGGGCCAGTGATGGCACAGGCCTCCGCCGCCGATGCCCGGCCTCCCGCCGTGGACGACGACCAGGGCGTGGAACACCTCCGCGACGGGCACCGGCCCCGCAGGCCGCTGCCGGCCCGCGGCCGCCCGGAGGAGACGGGCGGCGCGCCGGGCGGGGGCGGTGCCGTCGCTGCGGGCGGGGCGCTCGCGCTGGGCCTGCCCAGTCCCCCGGTGTCGGGGCGGCCCGGGACTTCACCGCTGGCCTGGTCAGCGGCGGCCGGAGCGGAGCAGCACGCGACCGATCGGGGGCCGGGAGCGGGCCGGAAGCGGGCCGGAAGCGGGCCGGGAGCGCCTGACGACCGTGACGGCGCCGGTCCGGTGCACGCCGACGGCGCCCGGCACGGTGGACAGGTCGCAGCCACGGCCGTCGGCCCGGCACGGACCGTTCCGTCCGTACGGCCGGTCGGGGCGGCACGGTTCAGGGATTCCGCCCGTCGCCGTCGTCCGACGGCTCACTGCCCCGCGAGCGGTGCCGCCGCAGGTACCAGAGCAGGAGGGCAGCAGCGATGATCACGGCGATCGCGATCGCGGCGACCCGGCCGACCGTGCCCTCCACCCTGGTGTAGGCGGCCCCGGCGAAGTAGCCGAGGAGGGTGAAGCCGACGCCCCAGGCGATCCCGCCGAGGGCGTTGTAGAGCAGGAACCGGCGGTACGGCATACGGGACATCCCCGCCAGCGAGGGCACCAGCGGCCGGAAGAAGGCGACGAACCGGCCCACGAAGACGGCGGCCGGTCCACGCCGACGGATCAGGTCCTGCGCCGTGCCGACCTGCTTGACATGACGTCGCAGCGGGCGGGTGCGAAGGATCGGCGGGCCGAGGTGGCGGCCGATCTCGTAGCCGGCGGAATCGCCGAGGACGGCCGCGCAGACCACGACCAGGACCATCCAGCCGAGGGAGACACGGCCCTGGTGGGCGAGGAAGCCGCCGAGGACGGCAGCGGTCTCGCCGGGGATGAAGAAGCTGAAGAACAGGGCGTCCTCGGCGAAGACCATGCCACCGATGACCGCGTACACGACCGGGCCGGACAGGCCGCGCAGCCAGTCGGTGATCGAGTGCATCGGCCACACCCCGTCGGCGATCGTGCCTCTTTTCGCTCCAATGTAACGCTTGTCCCCCGACCGGCCCCGTCGGGTGGGGAGGCGGCGGGGCGGCCGTCGACACTGCCCCGGGAACCGACGACGCCGTCACCCACCGCCACCTGCCGTCACTCACAGGTATCCGCCGTCACCCGGAGCGCTCGGCTTCCCGAGCAGGACTGAAGGGCCGGCGACGGCCGGGTGGATCACGGTGAGCGGGCGGCCGTGCGACGGGCGGACCGACGGACGGGCAGACGAGGGCGTAATCCGGTGGCCGCGGTCCCTGCGACGTCCCTAGGGTCGGCGGAATGACACACGACACCGTGGGTCCGGCGACGATCACGCCGGAGATGGCTGATCAGATCCGCACGTGGCGATGCGATGAGGACTACTCCTGGCGCGCGGTGGCCCAGGCCGCGTCCGACCTGTGGGGCTCCGAAGGGGGCGGCAACCAGCTCTACGGCGAGGACCTCTGCGTGGCCGCGGCGAAGCTGCTGGGCGAGAACCCCTACCGGGAGCCGTGGAACTGACGCGCGCCGGACGACCTCCGGAACGGACGAGCGGGCCCGCACGAAATTCGTCCACGGCTCCCCATCGGCCCGGCGTCGCGGGCGGCTTCGTCCTGGACGGCTGCCGGACCGACACGCCCCCGGCCTCTCCCACAGCACCACCGCCCGGCAGATCGGGGCCGCCGCTCGGCTGCGGCGGCCCCGGTCACACCAGGGCCGTCACCAGGCCTCCGGCAGACACTCGTCCGCTGCCAGGCCTGACCTCCCGTCGCTCAGGCGAAGCGGGAGCTGCGCACCGGGCCGGCGGAGCGGCAGCGGTCGCGGGGGCCGGTCAGCCAGCGGGGGGCGACCGCGCGGGCGAAGGCGGCCAGGGCCTCGTCGGGGTCGGCCGGGGTCTCGCCGTCGCCGGGGTCCGGGGTCGGGTCGGCGGTGCGGATGTCGGCCGCCAGTTCCTCGGCGGTCCGCTCGTCCGGCTCGCCGCCGAGCGGCTCCCAGGGCGCGAGGACGGTCTGGCCGAGCACGCCGCAGACGTCGGCGGTGACGCCGGGCGTCTCGGTCCAGCAGGTCGCGTGCTCGTACAGCACCTCGCCCGGTGCGCGTTCGTTCAGGAGGGAGAGCAGGTCGCCGTCCGCCTCGCTCAGGTCGTAGGCCACCACCACGGTGTTCGCCGTGCCCGGGCGGTAGGGCTGGGCGGGCAGGCCGAACAGGTCTGCGGCGGCCAGGCCGAGCGCGCGGTCCGCGCGGCCGGGCAGCAGGGAGACCGACTGCGGGCGTGTCCCGGTCGCCTCCAGGATCAGCCGCAGCCGTTCCAGGCCTTGCCGGCAGAGCGCGTAGCTGTCCTGGAGGAAGGCGTAGCGGCCGGTCATGCCCGCGTCCCAGCCGTACGGGGACAGGCTGGTGAGCAGGCCGCCGGTGAGGGTGAAGTGCCAGGCGCGCAGGGCCTGGTGGTGGAGCGGGTCGGGGTCGCCGGGCTGCGCGGTGGCGGCGACGGACGCGGCGCGGTCGAGGGAGCGGCGCAGCCGGTCGGCGGCCGGTTGCCACTGGCCGGCTTCGGCCGGCAGGCGGTCGAAGGCGGTGCGGGCCGCGGTGGCGTCGCCGGCCATCAGGGTGTTGTAGGCGAGCAGGTAGCGTTCGGGCCAGTCGCGGAGCAGCGCGTCGTGGTCGCGCAGCAGGCCGGCGGCTTCGGCGTGGCGCTCCTCGTCCTCAAGGGCGATGGCGAGTTCGGCGATGATCGGGAGCCGCTGGTCGGTGCGGCCGCGGACCTTGGCGAGCAGGCCGCGTGGCGGTGCGTCGGCCGCCCGCAGCGCCTCGGTGAGGGCGGGGACGGCGAGGAAGGCGGCGCCGCGCCCGACGCAGGCGTAGCCGTACTGGTAGAGCGCGCCGGGGTGGGTGGGCTTGGCGGCCAGGGCGCGGGCGGCCTCGACGAGGTCGTCGAAGCCGCCGTCGGCGGCCAGCCGCTCGACCAGCGGGGCCACCTGGGCAGCCGGCAAGTCGCGTGCGACCGAGCGCAGTTCGCGCATCGCGGCGCCCGGGTCACCGGACTCCACGAGGCTCCAGGCGGTGTCGAGCGAGGTCGTCGTCACAGGGTTTCCTCCGGGGCGGGTTGTCAGGGTGGGTCGGTGTCGTCGTCGGGGATCAGAGGCAGCGGGCGGTGACCGGCACAGGCCACGGGCGTGCGGGGTGCGGGGGCGGGGTGCGTGGCACCGGTGCGACCGGCGGCGGCGCCGGCGCGTGCACGGTCACGCACGCGGGTCGCGGTGGTGCACGCGGCCGCGACCGTGGTGCTGTCCGTGGCAGGGCGCGCGGAACAGGGGCGGCGGCCGGGCCGTGGCGGCGGAGCCGGCTACGGGTGCCCGGTGAGTGGTGGCGAGGGAGCCGGCCGCCGGTCGTCGACGGCGGATGGGGCTCACCTGCTCGGGCGGTGGCCGCCCTTCCTGTTGAGGTCGCGCATGGGGAGGATCATGTCCGAATGCCATCGCCCGCCGCAAGCCGATTGTTCGGCCGGCGACCGCCGAGCCGGTGCGCCGACGGGCATCCGACCGGGATGCCCTGAGCAAGTGTGAACTCGCTCCGTCGCGGGCAGGGGCCGGCGGCGTCGTGAGGACACCTTCCGCTTGTCGGCGGTCGTCACGACGGCGCCTGCGCGGCGCCTCCCCTCACTTCCCCTCCGACTCCAACTCCATTTCCTGGTACGAGCGGTTGCTCGACTTCGTTCTGATGGGACACCGGGACCTCGGCTCGCCGTCACCGGCATACCGCTGACGCCCGCACCAGCAGGTGCTCACGGCTCTGCGATCACGGCAAGGAGCGGCCACGTACACGGCACGGTCGACCACAACCGCGCCCGAACACCCGGTCAGCGTGGCCCGCCGACCGGAGCGCGAGGCGCTAGGCAGGTGTTGTTCCGCACACGTAATACGGTGCGGCACTCGGGTACCACGCCGAAGCGCCGGCAGCGTTGTACGCGCGAACCCGGAAGCACTTGTACGTGTTCGGAGTGACGTGCCAGTTGTCTGCTGTCGCATTCGCGCCGGCCAGGCGGAACGAGATGCCGTCGGTGATCTCGAAGCCGGATTCATTGTTCGAGTTGTCTTGCCATGTGAGAAGAAAGGTATTGTTCGCCGTCGGAGTGACCCTGAGGTTCGAGGGCGGCGCCGGGGCGGATTGCGCCGATGCCGACCCGGCAGGGATGGTGACCGTCGCAATGGCGGCCGCCGCTGTCAACATCAGGTAGGTTCTTCCACTCTTCTTCGGATACATGATCATAATTCCTCGGTGCTCCGCCGATCCCCCGCCATCACGCACAGTAGGTAAATCCAGGCCGGTCCAGGGTTCTGACTTCGTGCAGTCACCGCAACTGTGCGTCCGAGCCGGTTCGCGTAGAACGTGGATCCCTGATTCTCCACATTCATGTTCGGCTATCTCCAGGACACCACAGAATTGCCGTTTTCGGCAGGGGCCCGGAACCGACCGGCTCGGTGCCTCACCCGCCTGTCCCACCCCTGGGAATGGACGGCAGCTCACGGCCCCGTTCCGGGGTCAGCAGGGCCAGAGCAGGGGTCGGCCACCCACTCCAGAGGCGCCAAGTGGTCAGGGCCCAGCGGCTGCCATACCGGCAGAGCGTCCATCAGCGTCCGCCGTGCCCCGTCGGTGTCACCCCATCATCACGGCACCCGCCCGAGCGGCAGCCATACTGCATCCTTGTCACACTGGAGGTACGACCAGCTACCCGTCATCCCAGAACCTGCGGCAATAGGCCGGAGAGGAGACGGACATGTCGACCCCTGTCTCAGGCACGTCGAACGGCCCCGGAGTCCCCGCCGTTCGCGGGGACGGTCTCACCACCGCCGACGGCGTCGAGGGCTTCAGCCAGAACGTCGATCGCAGTGGAGTCATCGGCGTCAACACGGACGGTGTGGGGGTGAAGGGCGTCAGTACCAGCCACGACGGCGTCGAGGGCTTCAGCAAGAACGTCGATCGCAGTGGAGTCATCGGTGTCAACACGGACGGTGTCGGGGTGAAGGGCGTCAGTACCAGCCACGACGGCGTCGAAGGCTTCACCTCCGACCA
Source organism: Kitasatospora sp. NPDC059599 (assembly GCF_042735125.1). Classification (NCBI taxonomy): domain Bacteria; kingdom Bacillati; phylum Actinomycetota; class Actinomycetes; order Kitasatosporales; family Streptomycetaceae; genus Kitasatospora; species Kitasatospora sp. NPDC059599. Next base: position 102,538 of record NZ_JBHWCL010000009.1, read on the forward strand.
GCACCGGGCCGGCGTCGTGGGTACGAATACGGGCCTCGGCCCGGGTGTCCTCGGGCAGTGCGACCACGAGGCCGGGGTGCGGGCCCTCAGCAAACTCGGAACGGGTCTGGTCGCCGAGGGCGGCTCGTTCGCCGCGCAATTCGTCGGCACAGTCCAGGTGAACGGCGAACTCGAACTGACCGGCGCCGACTACGCCGAAGCACTCACGACGACCGACCGCTCCGTGGTTCCGGGTGCCGTCGTCGTACTCGGCACGGACGGCGAGGTCCACCCGTGCGACCGAGAGTACGACCACGCGGTCGCGGGCATCGTGTCCGGCGCCGGCGGGACCAAGCCTGCGATCGTCCTCGACCGCCATGAGGACAGCGCCCACGTCGCCCTGATGGGCAAGGTCTGGTGCATGGCCGACGCCCACAGCGCGCCGATCCGGCCTGGAGATCTCCTCACCACGTCCTCGATCAGCGGCCACTGCCGCCGGGTCACCGAACCCGCACGCGCCTTCGGCGCAGTGGTCGGCAAAGCGCTCACCGCGCTGGCAGACGGCCAGGGTCTCGTTCAGGTCCTCGTCAGCCCACGCTAGCGGAAGTCACCTATCCGAACGAGCAGCCAGCAAGGAGGTATCGAGGGACATGTCCGGCCTGCGAGCCGCCATCAGCAACGCCCGGCACAAGGGAGTGCTCCCCGACTTCCCTGACGGGAACATCGGGGCCCTGGCGAAGGAACTCGGCCTGCCGAAACCGGTGCTGGTCAGCCAGCTCATCAAGACCCTGAACGCCCTGCAGCCCAAAGCCACCGTGCCCGGCGGGCAAGGACAGCCCGGGCATCCCGCCACGGCTCACATCGATGTTCAACTGACCTTCCTTCCGGGGCCGTTCAACGATCTCCGCGTCTCAGGGAGGAACTTCGCCAACCTGGAATCCGTCGAGGTCACGGTCCAGTCCACGACACACTTCGGAAACGGCACGGACTCCTCGGGCGGAAACACGACTCCCGTCAAAGCCGACGAGACCGGGGCAATCGATATGACCGTCGCCGTCTCCTGCCCCGTCGGCGGGACGACGACGCATCAGGTGACGGCACGGGGATCAAGCGGCAGCCTCTCCAACACCGCCGCCGTGTCCTGCTGAAGACCCCGAGCCTCCAGCAGACAGCCCGGCAGCCGACCGCCTCACGCACAGAAACGTCGACGAGGTGGGCCTGCGGATCAGGTTCTGCAGCAGGCGGGCACCAGGGAGCACACCACCACAGGAGCAGCGGACCGCCGACCGAGAGCCCGATGCCGAACTCCCTTGCGATGTAGGCAAATTCACGGCCGATGTACAGGCAGCCGCGATCCGAATGAAAGACCCCCAGTAGCCCGCTCAGTCGTCGAACCACACGACGAGGCGCACGTTGTCGTCACCGTGCTGTGCCGCGAGTGCATTCATGGCTCTCCAGACGGGTTGCCACTCGCCGGTTTCGGTGACGGCGTCTCTGCGGCGGATGGTGACCGATCTGTAGAGCGTGTCCCCGACGAGCCACTCACTTCCTTCAGGCCACTCCCGGTCTTCGCCTCTTTCAAGACCGACAGCGTCGGCGAATGCAGGACTCCAAGCAGCCTTGCCTGTCATCCTGAGCCCGTTCGGAGTCTGGCGGTACTGGTGTAGCCGGCTGTCAGGCTTCCCTGCGAGCTCGTCCCAGTCAACCGCCTTCACCTCGTGCCACGCGATCCATGTGGCGCCGTGAAAGCCGTCCTCGCCGTACCACTCGGTCAGCTGCGCGAACCGCGCAATCACGGTGGCCGAGGCGTCGGCGGGCAGCCCCCGGCCCGCGGCCAAGGGACGGAAGTTCGCGTAGTTGCGGACCCCGAAGAGACAACCGAACGCATCGTAGTCACGGCCCCCGTAAAGGGAGCCGAGGTCGTGTGCGGTATACCAGGTCGGCTCCTGAGTGTCCTGCGGCGCCCGATATTCGAGGAAACCACTTATGTCTGTACCCATGCCAGGCATTCTTCCGACCCCGTCAACTGATTTCGTCTGCACCGGATCGACGACCTGCGCGTATGTGAGCTGCCTTGCCAGGAGGGCCTGTGGCGAGGAGCCGCGCCCTGCATCCAGATCGGGCCTTCCGGCCAGTGCATGAACCGCAGCTCTGACCGTAGCCCGGTGTACACGGTCCTGACCGGAGCCGACGGCATGTGATCCGAACGAAACGGTCTGGAAGTTGTAGTAGTCCTCCCATTCTCGGAGCTTCTCGTTGAGGACGCCGGTGTCGTCGATGACGACACCGGCGAGCATGCGGTAGAACTCCTCGGCGTCGATGCGGTGTGAGCGTTCGACCTCGCCCACAGCACCGTCGCCCGGCCGGCCCACCGCGGCCATGCCTGCCACCACGTCAACGTCCGTCCATCACCAGTCATGCCTCGAAGCTCGCACCGACCGCCACTGTGCGGCATCGACGGCCGGGACGATCCGCCTCCCCCCGCGGGGGGAGCGATCTCCGGACAGTCCGGCCCCTGTGGACGACCGGAGGGCCCGGGGTGTCGGGCGACGCCCACGGCGGACGCGCTTCGGGTGGCCGGAGCCGACTGGGCTCGGGTGGTGCGGTGGCAGCTGCGGAACGCCTGATCTCCCGGTCCTCCCGGTCCCGTCCGGCCTATCGCCCCGATCGCCACCTGCGGCGATCGGAGCAGTCCGGTGACCCGATGGGGTCGGTTCGACGCGCCAGCCGGGTAGTTCGTTGACAGATGGTCCCTATTCTGTCCGCCATGGCAGACACGCGCAGCGACACGGTCGGCACCGCGGAAGAGGTTCGCCTCGCCCTGGTCCTCAACGGCGGGGTCAGCCTCGCCGTCTGGATGGGCGGTGTGACCCATGAGCTCGACCTGCTGCGGCGGGCCTCCCGCGGCGACCCCGTGGAGTCCGTCGACCTCAAGGACCGGTCGTCGTTCCTCCTCTGGCAGCGGCTCACCGCGGAGAAGGGCAAGCGCGTCCTGATCGACGTCATCGCCGGCACCTCGGCCGGCGGGCTGAACGGCATGCTGCTGGCCGCCTCGATCGGCCGCGGCGCCGGGCAGGCCGACCTCCGCAAGACCTGGCGCGAGGCGGCCGAGCTGGACCGGCTGCTGGCCACCGACGCCTCCGGCAGTCTGATGCGCGGCGAGGTGATCGAGGAGACCCTGGCCAAGGTGGTCCGGGACATGGGTCAGGACTCCGGGCAGGCCGAGCCGGTCACGCTCTTCCTCACCGCGACCGCGCTGGACGGCCGGCCGCAAACCTACGCCGACGGCTACGGCGGCGAGTTCGACGTCCGGGACCACCGCCGGATCTACCGCTTCCAGCACGACCCGCAGTGGCTGACCTACCGGCGCGGGCCCGACCGCGCCTGGCGGATCGAGAGGCGCCCGCGCACGGACTTCGCCGGCGACATCGGCGAGCGGAACTCCGCCCTGGTGCAGGCCGCCCGCGCCACCGCCGGGTTCCCGGTCGCCTTCGCCCCCGTCCACGAGTTCCCGATGCGCGAGTACCGCGAGCAGCCCAAGGGCATCCCGACCAGTTGCGTCATGGACGGCGGGGTGCTGACCAACGAGCCGTTCCGGCCCGTGCTGGACGCCATCGGTTCCCGCCGCATGGACGGTCAGGTGGAGCGCATCCTGGTCTACGTCGCCCCCTCCTCCGGACTGGTTCCGCAGGAGAAGATCGGCCAGACGGCGTGTCACGACATCCTGTGGACCGAGGCCGCGACGAACGCGATGGCCTACCCCCGCGAGAGCAACCTCCGTTCCAGCGCCGAGGACCTCTCCAACCGCCTGAGGACCAGCGTCGGTGACGTCCAGGACCGGCTGTTCGAGCGCCTGAGCGGCCAGGGCGCCGGGGAACTCGCCGATCAGCTGCTGTACCACGCCTCCGCGCTCATCGACGAGTACCGCCGCGGCCGGGCCGCAGCCGTGATCTGGGACGCCCGGCAGATGATGGCGAGCTCCCAGCGTGCCACCTCGCTGGTCTCACTGCCCCAGGCCAACCCCGAACGCGTCCTGGACCAGTGCGTCAGCTGGCTCCCGCCCGCCCGCGCCGAACCCGTGGACGCCGTCGCCACGCCCTTCCACGACCACTGGCGGTGGGGGATCAGCCCGGCCGAGCGGGTCATCCGGCTGCTGATGGTCGCCCTGCACGACCGGGTCCGTGCCTGCCCGCAGCGGCAGGACCGGTTCCGCCCCACGGTGGGCGAGATCAGCGAGCAGCTGCGCATCACCCTCGCGGTGATGGATGCCGTCCGGGCCGACCTCTGCGAGCTCGCGCACGCCCAGGACTCCGACGTCGGCGTCGCCGACGAGGTCTGCAGGGTCTTCGAGGAGATGAAGCTCCCGGAGACGCTCGGCGCGGCCGTGCGGACCGCCGCCCGCGCGTACCACGAGGCCCTGCGGCTGATGGGCGACACCCGCTGGGACACGCCGGAGGAGCTGGTCTCCTGCTGCCTGGCCGTCGAGGTGCTCACCGACGCCTTCGCCCCCGTCTCCCGGGTCGTCGAGCCGCTCACCCCACGGTTCAGGTTCCTGCGGCTCGGCCCGGACGACCTCGGTCCGCTCTTCTGGAAGGACCAGTACGCCGACATCGGCGCGCGCAAGCTGTACGGGCTGCGGCTCAACCACTTCGGCGCCTTCGTCAACGAGGCCTGGCGGGCCTCCGACTTCACCTGGGGACGCCTCGACGCGGCGCACCACCTCCTGCGCGTCCTGATCGAGCACTCCTCGTCCGAGCGCCGGCGGTGGGAGAAGGAGCTCCACACCGCCATCCTCGCCGGGGAGATCGACGGCGAGCAGATGGAAGCCAACCTCGACCAGCTCAAGGGGGAGGACTCCGTCCTCCTGGACGACTTCATCAGGACCGAGGAGGGCACGCACGCACTGAGGAAGGCCACCGAGTCCGCCCTCCGGCTGGTGCTGAGCGAGCCCCCGGTGACCGAGCGCCAGGGCTCCACCCAGCGCGTCCTGCACCGGGTCAGGCCCGCCCTGCGGGCCGCACTCGACGCCGACCACCGGCCCGCCGGGTTCTCGCAGAAGGTGCTGCGCTTCCTGCTCCGGCGGACTCGCGCCCAGCTCCACACCCGGCCGATGCCGACCGACCTGCGGCAGGCCGTCCGCCGTGACCTCGCCGGGGTCCGGCGGGTCGGCATCGGCCTCGCGGTCCTGTGCGCGGTGCTCGGAGCCGGGGTCGCGCTCGCGATCGCGCTTCCGCTGGTGCGGTAGGCGTCGGGCCCGACCGCCCGTCCGACCGTCCGACCGCCCGACCGCCCGACCGCCGGGCCGGGGGCGTCAGGCCGCCGGGGCGCGGAGCAGGGCGGCGCGGCCGCCGGTGGGCGCCCCATGACCGGTGACCGGCGGGCCGGTGACCGGTCACATTACGTCGGGGTGACCGATGCCCGCCGGACGGCCGTCGCCGTAGCGTCGGTGACGTCACCCCGCAGCAGAACGAAAGCAGGACCTTGCGCCGGCTCACCTCCTACGTCGACACCACGCTCGACGGCTACATCGCCTGCCCCGACGGCCGGTTCGACTTGTCCCGGGCCCCCTTCCTCCCCACCGGGTTCACCCTGACCGACTCCCGGGTCTTCGACACCGGCGCCACCGTCACCACGTACACCGAGGAGACCCGGATGCTGTTCCGCCCCACCACCGAAGCCGACCTCGACCGGGTCACCGCCGTGACGGTGGACGAGCCCGTCGGCTGGATCGACGCCGACCGCTACCTGGAGGAGCTCGGGGAGGGCATGTACCGCCCGGAGTGGACCTGGATCGCCGAGCAGGACGGCCGGGTGGTGGCCCGCGCCCTGTGGTGGGGGCAGGCGAGCAGCGAGCACCCCGTCGCGCTGGACTGCCTGTACGTCGATCCCTCGGTCGCCGACCGGGCGGCGGTCGGGGCCGGGCTGATCCGCGCCGGCCTGCGGGCCTTCGCCGAGCAGGGCGCGGCCAAGCCCCCGCTCTACAACCTGACGCTGCCTCCGGGCCGGCGCGAGGACCCGGCCGTGGTCGCCGCCACCGACTGGCGCCGCGACGCCGCGCTGGCCGCCGGGCTCACCGACGTGGTGGAACGGCTGCGCCTGGAGTGGACCCCGGAGGCCGGGCTGCCCACCGCCGGCGGACGGCTGGTCTTCACCGAGGGCACGGACGAGGAGTTCCTCGACGTCTTCCGCCGGATCGCGGTCGGCAGCCTGGACGGCGAGACCCGCCGCACCCTCGCGCTGGTGGGCGCCGAGGCCACGGCCCGGGAGGAGATGGACTTCTACCTCGGCTGCCCCGGGGAGCGCTCGTGGTGGCGGCTGGCCCGCACCCTCGACGGCGAGGTCGCCGGGCTGGCGCTCCCGTCGGCGACGCCGTACAACCGCAACGTCGGCTACCTCGGGGTGGTCCCCGAGCTGCGCGGTCAGGGGTACGTCGACGAGGTGCTGGCCGAGATCACCCGGGTGCAGGCGCAGGCGGGGGCGGAGCTGATCACGGCCACCACGGACACCGACAACGCGCCGATGGCGGCCGCCTTCGCCCGGGCCGGCTACCGGATCGCCCAGACCCGGCTGATCTGGTCGGCGCCGGAGTCGGCCCCCGCCTCCTGAACCCCGGCCCGGCGCCGGGCCCGGCCCGCCTCACGAGGCCAGCAGGCCGGCCAGTTCGGTGCGGGAGCCGATGCCCAGCTTGGGGAAGGCCCGGTACAGGTGGTGCCCGACCGTGCGGGGGCTGAGGAACAGCTGCGCGGCGATCTCCCGGTTGCTCGCCCCGGTCGCGGCCAGCCGGACCACCTCGCGCTCCTGCGGGCTGAGCAGGCTGATCGGCCCGTCCTGGCGGGTGGTCAGCACGGTCTCTCCCCCGGCGGCGCCCAGCTCCGCCCTGGCCCGGTCCGCCCAGGGCCGGGCACCGAGCCGTTCGAAGTCCTCCCGGGCGGCGCGCAGCCGGTCCCGGGCGTCGATCCGGCGGCGCAGGCGACGCAGCCACTCCCCGTACAGCAGCGCGGTACGGGCCCGGTCGAACGCGCTGCCGCCCTCGTGCAGGGCCAGTGCCGTGGTGAAGTGCTCCTCGGCCGCGCCGTCGGGGCCGGTCAGCGCCCGGCACCGGGCGGCCAGGGCGGCGAGCGCGGGCCGTCCCAGCGCGGTGGCCCACGCGTCGAGCTGCCGCGCGGCGTCCGCCGCCCGCTCCGGGCGGCCCGCCCGGACGGCCGCCTCCACCAGGTCCGGCAGCAGGGGCAGCGAGAGCAGCGGATGGGCCACCTCGCGCCGGGCCGCCTCCAACTCCGCCAGGGCCGCTTCCGCCCGGCCCAGGCCGAGTTCGAGCAGGCCCAGCGCCCACCGGGCGTCCGCCGTGGCCCGGCCCACGCCACGCGGCCGGGCGTAGGCCAGGGCCTCGTCGGTCAGCGTACGGACCTGCTCCTCCTCGCCCCGGAGGGCCGCCGCCATCGCCAGGACGGCGCGCAGGTGGGCGGCCCGGTGGGCGAGGTCGTAGTACTCGGCCAGCCCGAGCGCCTCGGTGCCCCGGGCCGTCGCCTCGTCGTGGTGGCCGAGCGCCAGCTCCGCCCTGACCAGCAGGTCCAGCGTGGTGGGCAGCCAACCGCTGATGCCCTGCTCCCGGCAGTGGGCGACCGCTCCGGCGGCGGCCTGTCGCGCGGCCTGGTGATCCCCCGTCAGCTGACAGTAGATCCCGGTCATCAGCCGGTCCATCACGCCGGTGCCGGCGTCCCGGCTGCGCTCCACGAGCTGCCGCAGCGCGTCGAGCGCGCCGGGCACGTCACCGCCGAACAGCCGGGCGGGCACGGCCAGTACGGGCAGGTCGGGGGCGCGGGAGGCGATCTCCTCGATCAGCGCGGCGTTCCCGCCGGACCAGGCCGCGTGGACCGCGTCGGTCAGCAGTGAGGCCGTCGCGTCCGGGCGGTCGGCACCGGTCGGGTCGACGCGGGTCGGGTCGACGCGGGTCGGGTCGATACCGGTCGGGTCGACGCGGGTCAGGTCGACACCGGTCGGGTCGGCGCTGTCGAGCAGGATCCGGGCGGCCCGGTCCGGGCTGCGGTAGCCCAGCTCGACCACCGCCCGGGCGCGCGCGAAGTCCGCCGCCACACCCGGGTCCGCCAGCGGCAGCCGCACCTGGTCGGCCAGCGCACCGCACCGCTCGTCCTGGCCGGCGTCGGCGGCCTTCCGGGCCGCCTGGACCAGGCGGCGCGCCCGCCGGTCCGGATCCGCGGTGAGCTGCGCCGCGCGTTCGTACGCGGCGGACGCGGACGCCATCGCCTGCCGGTTCCCGGCCCACTCGGCGACCCGCTCCAGTTCCTCGGCGACCTGCTCGTCCGGTCCCGTCGACGCGGCGGCCAGGTGCCAGGCCCGCCGGTGGGCCTGGCCGACCGCCCCCAGGGCCTCGGCGAGCGCCCGGTGCGCGGCGATCCGCCGGGCGAGCGGGGCGCTCCGGTAGGCGGCGTAGCGCACCAACGGATGCCGGAAGCGCAGCAGTTCCCCGGACAGGACCACCAGCCCGGCCCGTTCGGCGGGTTCGAGATGGTCCAGGGCCGTGCCCGGCTCCCGGGCGGCCCGCAGCACCACGGCGAGACTGCCGGTGTCGTCGGCGGCGGCGACCAGCAGCACCTGCCGGGTGGCCTCCGGCAGCCGCCGGATCTGCTCCAGGAACCCGTCCTGGATGCGGCTCGGCCTCCCGGTGGCCGCCTCCGGCAGCGCCAACGGGCCGATCCGACCGGCACGTTGGGCCGGGGTGAGCGAGGCCGACAGCTCGATCAGGGCCAACGGGTTGCCGCCGGCCTCCTCGATCACCCGGTCCACGACGTACGGAGGAAGACCCGGAAGCAGCTCGGCGGCGGCGGTGCGTTCCAGTCCCTCGACGAGCAGCCCGGGGAGTCCCTTCACGGTCGCGCCCGGCGCCCCGTCGCGGACCGCGAACAGCATCACGACGCCTTCCGCCCGAAGTCGGCGGGCGGCGAAGGTCAGCATGTCCACCGAGGGCTGGTCGACCCACTGGGCGTCGTCGACCAGGCAGAGCAGCGGGCCGTCGGCGGCGGCCTCCGACAGCAGCGTGAGGACGGCGAGGCCGACGGTGAAGCCGTCGCGGACGCCGTCGGCCGTCAGCCCGAAGACCGCCCGCAGGGCGGCCGCCTGCGGCCCCGGCAGCGCGTCGACGAGGTCCAGCACGGGCAGGAACAACTGGTGCAGCCCGCCGTAGGCCAGCTCCATCTCCGACTCGATGCCCTCGACGCTCAGCACGCGCGCGCCGTCGGCCTGCCCGGTGGCCCAGTCGAGCAGGGCGGTCTTGCCGATCCCGGCCTCGCCGTGGAGCAGCAGCGCGCCGCCGGTCCCCTGCCGGGCGTCCGCCAGCAGTCGCCCGATCCGGTCCCGCTCCGTGTTGCGCCCCCGCACGATGTGCCCTGCTCCCGTGTACCGATCGTCCTCCGCCCGGGCCACCCGGCGCCGTACGGGGGCGGCCGGAGACCGCCCCGGTGATCCTCTCATCAGGCACCGATGCCGTCCCGCCGGACTTCGGGGTCCCCGCTCGGAGCGCCGAAGTGGCCGTCACCGGAGTGCCGCCCCCGGTCGCCCCGGTCGCCCCGGGTGACGGCGACGGCGACGGACAGCCCGACCTGTACGCCGTCCCCGCCGACCGGCACCTGCTGACCTTCGACGGCGTCACCACCCCGAAGGACCTCGGCGTCCTGCGCTGATCCCGGTGTCCGGGGCCCGTCCGACCGGACGGACCCCCGGCCTCGGCACCCCCCGCGGAGCAGGACCGCCGGGTTCGGACGCCGGCCACCGAGGACGCGCTTCAGGTGGCCGGAGCCGACTGTGTTTGGGTGGTGCGGTGACATCTGCGGAACGTCTGATCTCCCGAGCGCGGCACGGCGGACACCGGGAGCTGCTCCCCGAACTGCTCGCATCGGCCACCGATCCCGCCACGCGACCCGACCCGGCGTGGAAGGCCGGAGCGGCGGCCGTCCAGATCCTCTGCTGGGAGGACCGCTTCGCGGAGGCCGGCGAGCTGGCGGAGCTGCTGATCGGACGTCAAGGCCCGGGCGGCGGCGCCCTGTGCGACCAGGACATGCCGTTCGACGAAGCGTTCCTGGTCGCCCAGCTGTACGCGGACGTGCCCGCACAGCCCCGGCTGCGCGCCACGGCCGACCGCGTCCCGGAAGGCCGGATCCTGCGGGACCGGCTGCTCTGGCTGGCCGAGCAGCTCGATCACCGGCCGGTCGAGGAGTTGCTGCCGTGCCACTACGACTGGGGCGGGCCGCTCGTCCCCCGGGAGGGCGTGATCGGCGAGTGGCTGCTGGACCGCGACTTCGCGGCGCTGGAGCCGCGGGAGAAGCGGGTCGCCTGGGAGGCGATCGCCCAAACCAACGACTTCGCCCGCGGCCGCGCGCTGGTCGGGTCGCTCGGCGAACTCCCGGAGCAGTACTACCTCTGCCTGTGGCTCGCCGGCTGGTACGCCGTCGAGGGTGACCTCGCCGGCGGCGAACGGATGCTGCTGGCCGCGCACGATCGGTGGTGGCCGTACACGAGCTGGGAGGCGCTCCCGACCTCGGAGGTGGTGCAGCCGACACTGCGGCGGGTCGTCACCGACCGGGTGCGGCAGCACTTCCTCACCAGGCCGGCCGGTCCCGAGGCGGCCGGCCGGCCGTCGTAGCGGGACCCGGCACGTCGGACCCGGCAGGTCCGGCAGGTCCGGCAGGTCCGGCAGGTCCGGAACGTGGAGCTGACCGCCCTGCACCCGGGAGCCGCGGAGGAAGCGGTACGCGGCCTCCGTGCCGGTGGAGACGGACGGGCGCCCCGCGCACGGGTGTGTGCGGGGCGCCCGTTCGTGTGCGCGGGGTCAGGCAGGGCGGATGTGCTCCGCCTGCAGGCCTCTCTGGCCCTGCACGACGTCGAAGGCCACCTTCTGGCCTTCCTGGAGTTCACGGAAGCCCTGGGCGTCGATGTTCGAGTAGTGAGCGAAGACGTCGGGCCCGCCGCCGTCCTGCTCGATGAAGCCGAAGCCCTTCTCGGCGTTGAACCACTTCACCGTGCCGGTAGCCATGCGCTTCTCCTTCGTGGGCACTGATCGGGCTCCACTGGTGCGGGCCCGGAGGTGATCGCCTTGGTCCGGAGACGCGCTGAACAGCAAGAACGCCCACGGCACGTAACCGCGGGCGAGAACTTCGGAACCACGACTGCTTGATCAAAACGTTACACCGCGGTGGATCGAACGGCCAGGGATGAGAACCGGACCCCGCGCCGGGCAGATCCGCCGCCACACCTCCCGGTTCGACGGGCGCTGCCGGCGCGTTTCCGGACGGCGTCAGACCCGCCGCCCGGGGTCTGCCAGTCGTCTGCCAGGGGTCTGCCCGGGGGTGCCAGCGGTCTGCCAGCGCATTGCCAGCGGGGTGCGGAACCGTCGGACGAGCCGGGGGTGCGCCGCGACCGAGGAGCGCGGACGACCGCCCGGCCCGTTGACGAAAGGGCTCTCGCGTGACTCGCACCTCCCCTCCCACCGGCTCCGCCCCCGGTCCGCGCCACCCCGGGGCGTCCCGCACCGCCACCCGACGCGCGGCCTCGTGGAGGCTCGGCGCGGGCGCCGCCGCGGCCGCGCTGCTGGCCGCCGTGTGTCCGGCGACCGCCATGGCCGCGCCCGACACCGCCCCGGTACCGCGGCTCGCGTGGGCGACGTGCGGGGACGGCTTCGAGTGCGCGACCGCCCGGGTGCCGCTCGACCACGACGACCCGCGCGGCGCCGGGATCGACCTCTCCGTCATCCGCCACCCGGCGGACGACCCGGCGCACCGGATCGGCTCGCTGTTCTACAACCCCGGCGGCCCGGCCGTGCCCGGCACCGCGGCCCTGCCCGTGATGCTCGACCGGTTCCCCGAGGAGGTGCGCAAGCGCTTCGACATCGTCAGCTTCGACCCGCGCGGCACCGGCGGCAGCGCTCCCGTCCGGTGCTTCGACGACCCGGCGGACGAGCAGGCCCTGCTGGCCGGCACCGCCGCCGGCTATCCCGAGGACGCGGACCAGCAGTCGGCCTGGGTCACCGCGTACCAGCGCCTCGCCCGGCAGTGCGCGGCCCGCAACCCGGACCTGCTGCCGCACGTCTCCACGGCGAACGTCGCCCGGGACATGGACCTGCTCCGCCGCGCGGTCGGCGACCGTCGCCTCACCTACCTGGGCACCTCGTACGGCAGCTACCTCGGCGCCACCTACGCCGGCCTGTTCCCCGACCGGGTCCGCGCCGTGATCCTCGACAGCGCCCCGGACCCGGTGGCCTGGTCGACCGGCCACGGCGGGCAGGCCGCCACCACGGGCGCCCTGCTGCGCAACGGCAGTGACCTGGCCGCCGGCCGCGTCCTCGACGCCTTCCTCGACCAGTGCGCCCAGGTCGGCTCCGGGGCCTGCGCGTTCTCCGCCGGGACGGCTGCCGCCACCCGAGCCAGGTACGACGAGTTGCTCCGCCGGCTGCGTGTGCGGCCGGTCGCGGTCGGTGGCGCGACCTTCACCGCCGGCGCGGCCGTGGAGGCGACGATCCTCTCGCTGTACGCCGCGAATCCCGTCCCGGGCTTCCTCGGCACCGGCTGGACCGGGCTCGGCGCGACGCTCCAGACGCTGTGGGCCGCGACCGAGGCGCCCGCCGCACCGTCCGCGCCGCTGCCGCCCGTCCTCCACCGGTCGCCGGACCAGGCGCTCGCGGTGGCGTGCTCGGACAGTGCCGATCCGCCGGCCCGGGCCGACTACCCGGCCCTGGCGGCGTCCGCGCGGGCCCGCTCCGGCGAGGTCGGCCCGTACTTCGCCTGGGCGGACGAGCGCTGCGCCGGCTGGCCGGCCCGTGACCGCGACCGGTACGACGGCCCCTGGAACCACCCGACCGCGCGGCCGATCCTGGTCGTCGCCAACACCGGCGACCCGGCCATGCCCTACGAAGGGTCCCGCGCGATGGCCCGTTCGCTCGCCCGCGCACAGCTGCTGACCGTCGACGGCTACGGCCACACCGTGCTGGCCAACCCCAGTGACTGTGCCGCCCGGCACGAGGCCCGCTACCTGATCGACGGTGTCCTGCCCGCCCCCGGTACGGTCTGCGCACCCGACCACCGGCCGTTCGGCGGCTGATCACGCGTCCGCCCTGCCGCGCCACCCGTCCCGGGTGGCGCGGCAGGCGCAGGCCCACTCCTGACGAATCGTCAGATTGCTTCCAGGATCGCCGATTCCGGCCTCGACAACGCCCGGCCGCGCTCCCAAGCGGCCCGGAAGCCGGACTCCCCGAGCATCTCGGCGCAGCCGTCCAGGACGGCCCGCAGCTCCGGATCTCCCGCGTCGTGAGCCCCGCGGAGGCCGTACGCGGCGCCCAGCGCCGCCGCGCCGCGGGCCGCCTCGCCGAGCGCGAGGCAGTGCTCCGCGAACCCCTCCAGCACGTCCGCCCGCACCGGCCGGTCGCCGCTGTCCGCCGCGAGCTCCAGGGCCCTGCGGTGCAGCGGGCCGGCCGCGTCCGGCGTGCCGCGCCGCTGCCGGATCCGGGCCAGGCCGCTGTGCAGCAGGGCGAGCAGGTGCAGCCGCGCCGGGGCGCCGGGGCCGGTCGCGGGCAGCCGTTCCAGCCGCCGCAGCGCCTCCTGCTGGCCACGCAGGGCCGCGTCCAAGTCGCCGACGCGCCGGTCGAGTTCACCGAGCGCGTAGTGGACGGCGGCCTGCAGGTGGGGGTCCCGGGCGCGGTCGGCGGCGGCCAGCGCGCGCTCCAGGTCGGACCGGGCCGCAGCCGGTTCGCCGCGGCGCGTCCGCAGCCGGCCCGACAGCAGCAGTGCCAGCGACGCCTCGCCGCGGCCGCCCGTCTCGGCGTCCCGCTCCCCGGCCTCCGTCAGGGCGGCGAGCGCCTCGTCGGCCGCGCCGGTGACGGACAGCAGCGCGGCCAGCGTGACCAGCGCCATGGCCAGCCCCCAGCGGTCGCCCAGCGCCCGGAAGCTGTCCACCGCGGTCCGCAGGCGGTGCTCGGCGGGTCCGATCCGGCCCTCGCCCAGCTCGATCCGGCCGGCCACCAGGTGGGCGGCTGCCCGCGTCCACCGGTCGGGGTGCTCGCCGTACCGCTGCGCCGTCGTGCCGACCGCGTCCGGCGGCCCCGCCATGGCGAGCAGCAGCGCGGCGGCCAGGGCGACCGGGTGATCGGCCTGCTGGGCGGTGATCAGCGCCGCACCCGTCGCCTCCGGCGGGACCACGGCGTCGCCGGGCTCCCGGAGCGGGGCGGTGAGCTGCAACAGGATCACGCACAGGGCGTGCGCCTGCTCCAGGCCGGGCGGCGGGGTGCGGCCGTGGACCGCGAGGACGGCCGCCGTCCACTCGCCGGCTTCCCGGCTCTGACCACGCATCAGCCAGGGCCAGGCCCGGGCGGCCGTCAGCCTCAGCGCGTGCTCCGGCGGGCCGACGGCGACCGCCCGGCGCAGCGCGGCGTCCAGGTTCCCCTGTTCCGCGTCGAGGCGCGCCAGCCAGCCGATCTGGCCGTCCGTCCGCAGCCGGGGTTCGGCGGTCTCGGCGAGCTCGACGAACCGGCGCAGGTGGGCCGCCGCGGTCGCGTCGGCCTCGCCGGCTTCGACGAGCCGTTCGGCGGCGTACGCGCGGACCGTCTCCAGCAGCCGGTACCGCACCGCGCCGGTCTCCCGGCCGACGACCGCGACCAGGGACTTGTCGGCCAGGGACGCCAGCAGGTCCTCCACGGCCGTCGGGTCGGGCGCCGAGCCACCCGGCCAGTGCCCGGCGCAGACCGGGTGCGCGTCTCGCAGGGCCGCCCCGCCGGCGAACACGGAGAGCCGTCGCAGCAGGACGCGCTCGTCCTCGTCGAGCAGCTCCCAGCTCCAGCCGATGACGGCGCGCAGCGTGCGGTGCCGGTCGGGGGCGGTGCGGGAGCCGCTGTCCAGCAGCCGGAGCCGGTCGTGCAGCCGGGCCGCGACCTGCCCGGGGCTCAGGGCCCGCAGGCGGGCCGCCGCCAGTTCGAGGGCCAGCGGCAGGCCGTCCAGTTCCCGGCAGATCCGGACGACCGGCTCGACGGTGTCGTCGTCCAGGGAGAATCCGGGGCAGACCGCGGCGGCCCGCTCCGTGAACAGGGCGACGGCGGGGTGCGCCAGTGCCTCCTGCGCGGTGCCACCGGGTTCGGGCACGGCGAGCGGCGCCACCGGCCAGAGCACCTCGCCGGTGACGCCGAGCGGTTCGCGGCTGGTGGCCAGCACGGTGAGCCGGGGCGCGGCGGCCAGCAGGCGGTGGGCCAGCCGGGCCGCGTCCTCGATCAGGTGCTCGCAGTTGTCCAGGACGAGCAGGACCTCACGGTCCGCACGCTCTTCCAGGGCTCGGACGATCCGGTCGACGGGATCCCCGGTCTGACCGCCCGTGGGCAGGCCGCCGGCCGCGACCCCGGTGTCCGCCGGGCGGCGGACGGCGGCCAGCACGGCCCGGGCCACCGCGTCCGGCCCGGCGGCGCCCGCGAGTTCGGCGAGCCGGACGTCCGTCGCGGGCGGTGCGGCCGTCGCGGCCGCGATCGCCAGCCGGGTCTTGCCGACACCGCCCGGCCCGGTCAGCGTCACCAGGCGGGAGCGGTGCAGGCGTTCACGGATCGCCGTCAGTGCCTCGTCGCGGCCGACCAGGCCGGTGAGCCAGGTGGGCAGGGCGGTACGCCGGGCCGGGTCCGCGGTGGTGGCGGAGGTCGGCCTCGGTGCGGGCGGCGTCCCGCCGGACAGCACCTGCAGGTGGACGTCCCGCAGTTCGGCTGACGGGTCGGCGCCCAGGTGCTCGGCCAGTGCCCGCCGGGTGCGCTCGAACACCTCCAGCGCCGCCGCCTGTTGCCCGTCCGCGTGGAGTGCACGCATCAGCCTGACGGCGGCCCGCTCGCGCAGCGGGTGCGCGACGCACAGCCCGGTGAGTTCGGCGACCAGGCGCGGCAGCGGGCCGGGCGCGCCGAGGGCGAGGAGGGCGTCGGCCCGCTCCTCCACCGTCGACAGCCGCAGCTCCGTCAGCCGGGCCGTCGGCGCCGCGACGAACCCCGCGCCTTCGGCGTCCGCGAAGGGCGTTCCCCGCCACAGTTCCAGTGCCCCGTCCAACAGCGCGACCGCGTCGGTGAACCCGCCCGACGCGAGCGCCGCCCGCCCGGCCGCGACCCGCTGCTCGAAGTCCCAGGCGTCCACGTTGCTGCGGGGCAGGTCGAGCAGGTACCCGGCGGGGTGCGTGCCGATCACCGCCCGGTCGTCGCCCAGTGCCCGGCGGAGCCGGGAGACCAGGGACTGCAGGGCGCCGGCCGGTTCCTCCGGCGGGGTGTCCCCCCAGAGGTCGTCCACCAGACGCTCCCGGGTGACCACCCGCCCGGGGTCGAGGGCCAGCCGGACCAGGAGCAGCCGAAGCCGCGCCCCGCCGACCCCGGACGCCGACCCGTCCGCACTCCGTACGACCTGAAGTGGCCCCATGACGTTGATCCGCACCCCGCCCGCCCCCGCTCAGCACCAGCCGACATCCAAGATCATTATCCCGGTGTCCCGCCGGGCCGGATCCGCGGGGCACGGCCCGGCGCGACCGCCGACGGCGGCCGGTGCTCGTCCTCCTCGGACGCCGAGGCGGCACGAGCCGGACCGTCGGCCGTACACGCCCACGCCCTTCACCTTTTCGAGTGAAGATCGCGAAGGGTGTCCGCCCCCGCACCCCGCCCGAACCCGACACTGCGGGTATGTCACAGCATCCCGCGGGCACGTCCGCCTCGTCACCGACGAGGACACGGGTCATCAGGCACGCCGCGGCCGTCGCAGCCGCCCTGGTCCTGGGCACCGGGCCCGCCCCGACCGCCTCCGCCGCGGCACCGGACGCGGGCGGTCCGGACACGGGCGCTCCGGACGCGAGGCAGCTCGGCGCGTACTGGACCGCGGCCCGGATGGCGGCCGCGCTGCCCGGCGACACCGGACGCGCCGCGCCGGCCACCGCGGACGGGCCGCTGCCCGGCGAGGTCACGCCCCCGAGCAGGAGCTTCGACGGCATCCCCCAGGTCGGGGCCTTCTTCTGGACCGACGCCGGGGGCACGGGCCGGAGCTGCAGCGGCTCCGTGGTGCGCAGCCCCGGCCGCGACCTGGTGCTGAGCGCGGGGCACTGCCTCTCGGGGTACTCCGGCACCTCCCCCAAGCGGCACCTGGGGTTCGTTCCGCAGTACCACGACGGGCTCGCGCCGTTCGGCGTCTTCCCGGTCAGGACCAACGGCGTCCACGTCCCGCAGGAGTACTACGACCGGGGCCCGCACGCCGGGGCCGCGTACGACTTCGGGTTCGCGGTGACCGAGGCCGGCCAGGACGGGCGGCGGATCCAGGACGCGGTCGGCGCGGTCGAGTTGCTCACCGACTCCGGGTACGTCCACGCGCCGGTACGGATGATCGGGTACCCGAGCCGCGCGCAGAAGCCGCTGGAGTGCCTCGGCCGGACCACCCGGTGGGTCGGCGACGACCCCGCCGACCCGGGCACCTTCCAGCGCATCGCCTGCGACGGCTTCGTGAGCGGGACCTCGGGGGCGCCGATGCTGGTGCCGTGGCCGGGCGGCTGGGCGGTGATCGGGGTGATCGGCGGCTACCACATCGGCGGCAACACCCCCCAGGTGTCCTACAGCGCCTACTTCGGCTCCGCCGCCCGGGCCCTGTACGACGCCGCGACCACCGGCGCACCGCCCGCGGGCCCGGCCTCCTGAGCCCGGGCCGGACGCCGCGTCCGGACGCCGCGTCACTCGCCGCGGGTGGTGAGGCGGCCGGCGGCGTCGAGCCGTGCGAGGCGGTCGTGTTCCTTCTCCGCCCACCGCCGCACCCGGTCCGGGTCGAGCGCGGTGCCGTGGCCGACGTGCAGGGCGGTGGGGTCGAGGGCGAGCATCCGGCGGAGGCTGGCGAGGTTCTGCCGGGGGTCGTCGTGGAAGGGCGGGTTGGCGGGCCTGCCGGGGATCAGGCCCATGAAGGAGGCTGCGACCAGGTCACCGGCGACGAGGTCCCCGTCGTCGGTGAGGACGGAGACCGATCCGGCGGTGTGGCCGGGGGTGGGCATGATGCGCGCCGCGACACCGAAGTCCTCCAGGCTCGTCTCGCCGCGGACGAGCACGCCGGGTTCGACCGGCTCGGCCCGGACGTGGAGGTTCCTGTTGCGGGCCATGAGGCGGCCCATCGGACCGGTGGGCAGGTACGGTTCGCGGACCCGGCCGGACCGGTACGGCCCGAGGTCGGCGACGTGGCCGGCGACGGGCGCGCCGGTGAGCCGGTGCAGTTCGGCGGCGGCACCGAAGTGATCGATGTGGCCGTGGGTGATGACGATCAGTGAGACGTCGGCGGGGTCGACGCCGTGGGCGGTGACCCCGTCGAGGATCTTCCGGCCGCTCCCGGGGGTTCCGGCGTCGACGATGACGGGCCTGCGGCCGAGCAGCAGGTAGGCGTTGACGGCGTGCCGGCCCATGACCGGGATCGGGACGACCTTCGTGCGGGACATGGCTCTCCTCCGGATTGTGCGGCGGTGCCGCGCCGTGCGGGCACGGCGGAGCTCGGCCCTTCGCCGGTGCCGGCGGAAGGGGGCGGGCGGGGGCGGCGGGGGCAGGTGAGGGGCGGTGGGGGCAGGCGGGGGCGGGCGGGTCAGAAGCGCCGGCGGTACTCGGCCGGGGTGGTGCCCAGCCGCCGCCGGAAGACGCGGTGCAGCGTCTCCACGGAGCCGAGGCCGCTGGCGGCGGCGACCTCCGGCAGGCTCCGGTGACTGTCCTCCAGCAGCCGCCGGGCGGCCTCCAGCCTGGCCGCCTCCACGTAGGCGGCCGGTGTCGTGGAGGTGCGCTGGTGGAACAGCCGGGTGAAGTGGCGCACGCTCAGGTGCGTCCGGGCAGCGAGGGCTTCGAGGGAGAGGTCCTCGACGAGGTGTTCGGCGATCCACATCCGCAGTTCGTCGATCCGGTCGTCCTCGCAGCTCCGGACGGACAGCGGCACGCTGAACTGGCTCTGCCCGCCGGCGCGTTTGACGTACATCACCATCATCCGGGCGGTCGCGAGCGCGAGGTCCTGGCCGTGGTCCTCGGCGACCATGGCCAGCGTCATGTCCATCCCGGAGGTGACGCCGGCGCAGGTCCACACCTGCCCGTCCCGGATGAAGATCGGGTCGGGGTCGACCCGGACCCGGGGGTGGTCGGCGGCCAGCCGGGCCGCGGTGAGCCAGTGCGTGGTGGCGGGCCGGCCGTCGAGCAGCCCGGCGGCGGCCAGCACGTGCGCTCCCGCACAGACCGAGCCGACCCGCCGGGCGCGGGACGCCCCGTGGCGCAGCCAGTCGGTGACTTCACGGTCGATCACCGGTTCCACGCCGCCGTCGGCGATCTCGACCGCCCCCGACACCAGCAGGGTGTCGATCGGGCCGGACACCTCGTCGAGGGCCAGGTCGGCCATCAGCCGGACGCCGCTGGAGGTGACCGCCGGACCGCCGTCGGCCGTTGCGATCTGCACGTGGTAGCCGGGCTGGTCGGTTCCGGCGACTCGGGTGGCGACGGAGAACACCTCGGCCGGGCCGGTGACGTCCAGCAGCTCGATGCCGGGGAAGGCGACGATCACGACACGGTGCGGTGGGGGCATGCCCTGATCATTCCGCCCGGCCGGCCACGGCCGCAATGACCAGGATCTGTCACATCGGGCCATCAAGGAGCACCGGATCCGGCCGGTCCGGCGCACCGCCGGCCGACGCGGGAGGACGGATCCACCCGCCCCGGACCGCCGCCTCCCGGGCCGGTACGTCCCGGCCCCGGGCGCGACCGCTACCCGGCGTCGGGGGAAGCGGTGCCCGTCCGGCGGAGGTGGGCGTCGATCAGGGCGAAGGTGGCGTCGGGCTGCTCGATCTGCGGGAGGTGGCCGGCCTCGGGGACGACCTCCAGTCGGCCGTTGCCGAAGGCCTCGGCGTACGCGGCGCCGTAGGCGGGTGTGACGATGCGGTCGCTCGCGCCCCAGAGCAGGAGGGTGGGCACCCGGACGCGTCCGATCCGGCGCAGCAGCTTGGGGTCGTGCATGTAGGGGTCGCCGGCGAGGAGGCGCACGGTCGCCGTGTTGGCCTGCCTGCGCGCGAGTTCTTCGGCCGGGACGTCGGCGAGGTCGACGTGGTACCGGTCCGGGTCGTGCCAGGAGTGCTCCGCGGCGCTGCGGGCGTCGAGGGCGAAGAAGTCCGTGATCGGTTCCGTGTCGACCTGCACGCCCACGGCGCCGATCAGGACGAGACCGGTGATGATTCCCGCGGTGTCGCGTACGGCCATCTCCGCGGCTGTCCAGCCGCCGAGGGAGGAGCCGACGACGAGGACGTCGCGCAGGGCGCGGTCGTGCAGGTGGTGCAGGTAGGCGAGGGCGAGGTCGTCGATGCCGGTGAGCCACCCGGGGCGGTGGGTGCCGTCCCAGCCGGGGTGCACCGGGGTGATGGTGTGGGCGAGGCCGGAGAGGTGCCGGGCGAGGCCGGCGACGGTGGCGGGGCCGCCGCCTCCGTGCAGGACGAGGACCGGCCTGCCGGTTCCGGCCTCGGTCAGGGTGAGGGGCAGGTCTGCGTACACGGCTGCTGTGTCGGTGGGCATGCCTCAGGGTAACTAATGATGTTTATATAAGCTAGTTTCGTTTGGCATAGACTCGACGCATGCGTAATGAGCTGCAAGAACTCGGCAGAGCGGTCAAGCAGGCCCAGTACCGACAGCACCGGGCGCTCGACAGCGCGCTCTCGGACGTCGGCACGACACTGGCCCAGTGGGACGCCCTGCGCGCGATCAGCCGCGCACCCGGCGCCTCGGGGCGCGAGTTGGCCACGGCGACCTTCCAGACCGAGCAGGCCTTCGGCGCGCTCGTCGGCCGCCTCACGACCCAGGGCCTCGTCGAACGCCGGCCGGGACACGGCCGACGCATCGAGCACCACCTCACACCTGCGGGCGAGCAGGTCCTGACCGCCGGCCACCAGGTCGCCGACGACGTCCTCGCCGACTGCTTCGCGGCGCTGCCCGAGGCGGATCGCACGACCCTGCTCGGCCTCCTCCGACGCCTCACCGAGGAACCGGACGCGTAGGACGGCCGGCGGGCACACCCCCACCGGGCCTCGACGGCCGGCCACCACCGGGGGTCGACGGTCGCCCACCACCCCGGCACGGACGGGCGGTCAGGTGCGGCCGGCGGTCGCGGCCCGGGAGGGCGGCCGCGGACGCGCGGCCCCGCAGGGGGAGCCGCGGTCGGACCGGCGCCCGCCGTCAGCGACTCAGGGTCGTGGGGAAGCCCACGCCGGTGAGCCGTTCGGAGACGTCCCACAGGCGGCGGGCCCTGGCGTCGTCGACGGCGTGGGGGCTGAGCTGTGCGGGGGCGGGGAAGCCTCGCAGCTCGCCGCGGCCGTCCGGTCCGGTGTAGCTGACCCCGGGCAGGGGCTGGGTGGCCGCGTAGAGCGAGGGCAGCGCTCCCTGCTCCTGCGACTGGGCGACCAGGCGGTTGGCGATCGCCATCATCAGCCGCTGGCCGGCGCCGGCGGCGCCGCTCTGCAGGTTGGTGGCGGCGTAGCCGGGGTGGGCGGCGTGCGCGGTGACGGCGGAGCCGGCCTCGGTGAGCCGGCGCTGGAGTTCCCTGGTGAAGAGCAGGTTGGCCAGCTTGGACTGCTGGTAGGCCCGCCAGGGGCGGTAGGACCTGCGCGAGTCGAGGTCGTCGAAGTCGATGTCCACGCCCGGTCGCCGGTGCGCGTTGGAGGCGACGGTGACGACGCGGTCGGTGATCTGCGGCAGCAGCAGGTTGGTGAGGGCGAACGGGCCGAGGTGGTTGGTGCCGAACTGCCTCTCGAAGCCGTCGGCCGTGCGCGCCTCGGGGATCGCCATCACGCCGGCGTTGTTCACCAGGACGTCGAGCGGGCCGTGCCATCCCGCGGCGAACCCGCGGACCGAGGAGAGGTCGGCGAGGTCCAGTCGCCGCACCTCGGTGCTGCCCGGCAGGCCCCGGGCGAGGGCTTCGCCGCGCCGGGTGTCCCGGACGGCGAGCACCACGTGGGCGCCGGCCCGGGCGAGTTCCCGGGCGGTCACGGCGCCGATTCCGCTGGTGGCTCCGGTGACGACGACCGTGCGGCCGGTCTGCGCGGGGAGGTCCGCGGCGGTCCACTTGCTGTGCGATGCGCTCATGCCCCCAGGCTGCCCGGACCCCTTCATGTTGTCAATGACAACATTTCCGCGTGTGCGCACGCCCCCGCCGCCACGACGGGCGCCCGGGCGGGCCCCCGAGGACGACGCGACCCGCACCGCGACCCGCACCGCGGCACGACGGACCGGCACAGCCGACCGGCCGCACCGCGCGGCGCCGCACGGCCGGCCCCGCCTCCCCGCTCCCGCGCCCGACCTCGCCGACAGCCGCTCCGCCAGGAGGAGTTGGACGGATTGACCTACGCTGTGTGAGGGGCTGCCGGGTCGCGCACCGGCCCGGCGCGACCACCGGCACGGAGGTGCGAGGTGCCCGCAGAAACCGCCCCGGCAGAACGGCGCGCCAAGACCGTGGCGGTCGCGGCGGCCTCGACGGTCCGGCGGCTGCCGTTCACGGCCGGAACGGCTGCGCTGATCCTGCTCGTGGGGTTGTCCGTCGGCGGCCTGTGGCACCCGGTCTCGGACCGCTCCTGGTACCCCGACGTCGCGTACGGCCTGCCCTCGTTCGAGGCCGGGCGCTGGTGGACCCTGATCACCGGGTCGCCACTGTGCGCGACACCCGCCGACTACCTGCTGGTCCTGCTCGCGGTCGTCCTGCTCGTCGGGCTCGCGGAGGCCCGCCTCGGAACCCGCTGGGCCGCGGCGGCGACGGTCCTCGGCCAGCTCGGCGCGGTACTGCTCGCGGCCCTGCTGTTCCTCGTGCTGCGCCACACGGACTGGGCCTGGGCCAGGGAGCAGGCGCGCGCGGTGGACGTCGGCCTGTCGGCGGGCGCGCTGTGCGCGGGAGCGCTGGCCTCCGCCGCCCTGGCCTCGCCGTGGCGGCAACGGCTGCGGATGGGCCTGCTCACGTACGTCACCGTGTGGCTGCTCTACGTCGGCGGCCTCGTCGAGGTGGAGCACGCGATCGCCGTCGCCGGCGCCCTGATCGCGACCCGGTGGCTGAAGGTGCCCGGCGCGGCCCCCACCTCCGGCCGGCTCAGCCGCCGGGAGTGGCGGCTGCTGGCGGTCGCCGGACTGGTCCTCCTCGCGGCGATCCAGACCGTGGTCCGGCTGTCGCCCAGCCGCGGTCCGCTCGGGAACACCTCGGGCGAGGGCGGGTCGGGCTGGCAGCTCCTGATCTCCCTGGTGCTGATCGCCCTGCTGGTCAACGGGCTGCGCGGCGGGCGCCGGGTCGCCTGGCGCTGGAGCCTGCTGCTCTGCCTCGCCAACGTGCTGCTGGGCCTGCTCGTCGCGGTGGCCTACGTGGTCGGCCGGATCCTGGGCGAGGAGGTGACGGTCACGGGGGCGGCGGTCTTCGTGCCCGCCGCGATCCTGTGGACCGCCGAGGCCGTCGTCCTGCTGGCGGGCCGGGAGGCCTTCCGGGCCGGGCGTCCGCGCCGCCGGGTGCGCCGCCGCACCCCGCCCGGCGGCCCGCACCGGCCGGGCCGACACCCCTCGGGCGCCGTCGGGCCGGCCGCGGACGCCGACCCGCAGGAACGGGCGACGGACCTGCTGGTGCGCCACGGCGGCGGGAACCTCTCGTGGATGACCACCTGGCGGGACAACTCCTACTTCTTCCCCGACGACGACGGGGGCGGGGGCGGGGGCGGGGACGGGGACGGGGACGGGGACGACGGCTACCTCGCCTACCGGGTGCACGCCGGCGTCGCCGTCGCGCTCGGCGACCCGGTGGGCGCCGAGCGGACCCGGGCCCGCACCATCACCCGCTTCGCCGACATGTGCGACCGATCCGGGCTGGTCCCCTGCCTGTTCTCCGCGACCGCGCAGGCCGCCGAGGCGACCGGCGCCCTGGGCTGGCGCTCGGTCCAGGTCGCCGAGGACACCGTCATCGACCTGCCCGACCTGGAGTTCCGCGGCAAGGCGTGGCAGGACGTGCGCACCGCGCTGAACCGGGCCGGGAAGGACGGCGTGGAGTACCGGCTCGGCGCACTCGCCGAACAGCCCCGCCCCGTCCAGTCGCAGGTCCGCGCGATCTCCGAGGAATGGGTCGGCGACAAGGGCCTGCCGGAGATGGGCTTCACGCTCGGCGGGGTGGACGAGGCCCTGGACCCGCGGATGCGGGTCGGCCTGGCGATGGACGGTGACGGCCACCTCTACGGCGTCACGTCCTGGATGCCGGTCTACGACCACGACGGGGCTCCCCGCGGTTGGACGCTCGACATGATGCGCCGCCGGGACGGCTTCCGGCCCGTGGTCGAGTTCATGATCGCCTCCAGCTGCATGGCGCTGCGCGACGACGGCGCGCGCTTCCTCTCGCTCTCGGGCGCGCCGCTGGCCCGCAGCGGAACCGCCGAAGCGCCGACCGTGCTCGACCGCATCCTCGACCAGCTGGGCAGCACCATGGAGCCGTACTACGGCTTCCGCTCGCTGCACGCCTTCAAGGCGAAGTTCCAGCCCCGCCACGAGCCCATGTTCCTGCTCTACCGCGACGAGGCCGACCTGCCCAGGATCGGCCTCGCCCTGCTCCGCTGCTACATGCCCGCCGCCACGGTTCGCGACCTGCTCAGGGTCCCGGCGCACCACGGCTGAACCGCGGATCCGGCACGGTGGCGGAGCCCGCCGTGGCACCGGAACGGGCCGTCGGCGCGGCCTGGGACCAACTCCACCAGGTCCGCCCGGCCCGCCCTGACCGGCTCCTGCCGGTCACCCTGAGCGTCCTGGCGACGGAGCTGTACACCGTCCGGGCCCGGACACCGCGCACGCGCGCCCGACTGAGCGCCCGGCGGACCTGGCTCGAACAGCACCAGGACCAGGTCACCTCGACCCGGCCGTGAACGCCGGCCGCGCCGCCGACTGACGCCGGACCGACGGACCGACGGACCGGCCGCAGGCCGCGGGCCGCGGGCCGCGGGCCGCGTCTCCGAACCGGGAGCATCCCCGGGAGCGGGTACGGCAGTTCACCCGGGTTCGGGGCGCCCGGGTGTTCCACCAGGGCGGGTCGAGGCAGTGGATGATGGCCTGCGCGGGCCTGAGCACGGGCGAGTTCACGAGGGGGATGCGGCAGTGATACAGGTGGACTCCAGCGGGGCGTTCAGCACCAACTGTGTCGGTGTGAAGTGCCTGCCGTTTCCGCTGAGTTTCAGTGTCGGCGAGGCCGACGGCTCATGGATGATCAGCGCGGCCGCCGCTCGTGCGGGAGAGCTGATCGACGTGCTCACCCGCACGGCGAACGACACGGTCGTCGTCGTGAACCTGGGGACGAACAGCTTCCTGGACGAGGACGACCGGCAGTGGAAGCCGTCGCTGATCGCGGCGGAGCAAGGGGTCGACTGCACCGTCCACCGGCTCGGGGCGTGGGCCCGCGTCTCCATCGGGCTGAGCGAGGAGTTCCTGGTGATGGACCGGAGCAGCCTGCCCCGGTTCCTCGGCGCCACCTGGTCACCCTACGAACTGGCTCTGGTCGACGTGCCGTCGGGGACCACCCCCGCGCAGCTCGACGAGCTCGCCCTGGTCATCGGCACGGCCTTCGGCAACGAGCCGGTCCTCCCCCACCTCGCGGAGTCGCGCTTCTCCCTCTCCGGGCACGACGACTGCTACCTGCTGGTGGAGTCGCGGGACGCTGCCGTGCCCGCGTCGCTCCTCGGCCGCATGCTGGCCCTGCTGGCCGGCTCCGCTCTGATCGAGGCCGGTGGAGTCCCGTCGGTGCGGGTTCCGGAGCCGGAGAACGCGCTGCCGGAACGGCTGCTCGGCGAGAACCCCCATTGGATCGGAAACGTCGGAACCGCCTCCGGGGACATGGTGACCGTCAAGCTGTCCCCCCTGTCGCAGCGGTGGCACCTCGGCGTGATGCCGCCGGAGCGGGCCCGGTACACCGCGACGCTCGACCTGGCGAACGGCCGGTGGCACCTCGGCTCCCACTGAGTCATCGGGCACGGGGGCGACGAGGCTCGACACGGCCGGAAGCGGTGGCCGTTCACGCGTCAGGGTGGCTGTTCGTACGTGTCCGGTGCGCCCGTGCGGCGCGGGGACGGCGGACGCGGCCTGGCGGTGCCCTCGGCGGGAACGCGCCCGCGCGCTGCGCCCGGTGGTGCGGCGACGCACCGACTCGCCGCGCCGGCACGGCACATGGCCTCGCCCGGGAAACGGCGGGCCGGGAGGAGGAGACGACACG